>JACCQV010000921.1 GCA_013813945.1 Deltaproteobacteria bacterium
GAACGTGACGTACATCCACGCCGGCATCTCGATACCCTGCTCGTAGAAGTTCGTGAACGGGACCTGGAGGTGAAGGCGGACACTCTCCGGCATGAGGTCGGAGTAGAAGAGGTAGGCCATCGCCGCGCCGGCGATCGAGAACTCGAGGAACAGGCGCAGCTTGCCGGAGATGCCCTTCTTGTTCTTCTTCGCGACCTTTGCGTAGTCGTCGGCGAAGCCGATCGCTCCGAACCCGACCGTGACGGTCAGCGCGAGCCAGACGTAGTGGTTGCGGAGGTCGCACCACAGCAGCGTCGAGGCCGCGAGGCAGAACAGGATCAGCGAGCCGCCCATCGTCGGCGTGCCGGCCTTCTTGAAGTGCGTCTCCGGCCCGTCGGCGCGGATCGTCTCGCCGATCTGCCGCGACTTGAGCCGCTCGATGAACCACGGACCGATGATGAACGACAGGATCAGCGCGGTGATCGCCGCGGCGAGGATGCGCGTCGAGGTGTAGCGGAAGACGCGCAGGAAACCGATCTTGTCGCCGAGCTCTCCGTACAACAGATGGAACAGCACTAACGGACCGTCTCCTTGATCGCGTCGAGGACGCGCTCGAGCTTCATCCCACGCGACGCCTTGAGCAAGATCCAGTCACCGGCCGTGGTGCGTTCGAGAACGCGCTTCGCCGCGACCGCCGGGTTCTCGGCAACCTCGCCGCCATCTCCGAACGCTGCGGTCACCGTGCCGGCATGATCGCCGAGCGCGATCACGCCAAGTCCGAGCTCGCGCGCGAGAACACCGACATCGCGGTGGGCAGCGGGCGAGTGCTCGCCGAGCTCGAGCATGTCTCCGACGACTGCGAGCGCCTTGCGACCATGCGCGCGCTCCGCCAGGGCACGCAACGCGGCGGCCATCGAAGCGGGGTTCGCGTTGTAGCAATCGACGATCACCTTGCGGCCGCCGAGCTCGACGACCTCGCCTCGCATCGCAGGGGGGCGCGCGCGACCGATCCCGTCGAGGATCTCTGCGACCGAGGCGCCGGCCGCATGTGCCGCCGCGATCGCGGCGCAGGCATCGATTGCGGCATGGCGACCGACGAGGTGGAGCGTGATCTCGTGGCGGGCTCCGAACACGTCGAGAATGAGCGCGCCGCCCGCATCGAGAGGCCTGTAGTCGATGAGCGTGACATCGGCGTCGTGCTCGCCGAACGTGACGTGGCGCGCCTTGGGCCGGTGAGTGCGGGCCAGCTCGCCGAGACGGAGATCGTCGATCGGGCGGACGATCGTCCCGCCCTCGCGCAGTCCGAGCCAGATCTCACCCTTCGCCTTGGCGATCGCGTCGGTCGATCCAAGCAGCTCGATGTGCGCGGAGCCAGCGTTGACGACGACCGCGACATCGGGCTCGGCGATCCGGGTCAGATACTCGATCTGTCCGGCGCCGCGCATCCCCATCTCGATCACCCCGTACGTGTGGAACAGGCGGAGCCCGAGCAGCGTCAGCGGGACGCCGGTCTCGTTGTTGAGTGAGCCCTCGGCGGCGAGCGTCGGGCCGGCAGCAGCGAGCGCAGCGCGCGTCAGCTCCTTGGTCGTGGTCTTGCCGGCGCTCCCCGTGATCGCGACGATCTTGCCGGGCCACGCACGGCGGTGATGCCGCGCGATCTTGCCGAGTGCGATCCGCGTGTCGCCGACGATGACCTGCGGCACGTCGACCGCGGCGAGCTTCTCGACCATCACCGCCACCGCGCCGGTCTCCACCGCGGCGGCACAGAACGCGTGGCCGTCGTGCTGCTCGCCCTTGATCGCGACGTACAGAGAACCCGGCAACGCCTTGCGGCTGTCGATCACGATCCGGTTGATCAAATGTTTCGTCGCCGTCGTGACCTCGCCGCCAGCATCGCGTGCAAGGCCCGCGAGCAGCCGCGTCTCGCGCATGGTGCACGCCTCGGCCGCCTGCTCGCGGTCATCGAAGTGATGCTTCGTGGTTCCGACGATCTGGTAGTCCTCGTGGCCCTTGCCGGCGATCACGACGACATCGCCGGGCACCGCTTCTGCGATCGCGGCGCGGATCGCGATCGCACGGTCCACCTCGACGAGGAATGGCTTCGGCACGCCCGGCAGGATCTGATCGAGGATCACCCGCGGCTCTTCGGTGCGCGGATTGTCGCTGGTGACTACGGCAAGATCAGCGAGCTCTGCGACCGCCGCGCCCATCTTCGGACGCTTCGTAGGATCGCGATCGCCACCGCAGCCGAACACACAGATCAAGCGACCCTTCGTCAGCGGCCGGACCGCGGCGAGGACATTCCTCAGAGCATCCGGCGTGTGTGCGTAATCGACGAGGATATCGAGATCGACCTTGTTCGCAACGCGCTCGACCCGGCCGGGCACGCCGGGCAGCGCCGCGATGCCCCGAACTATCATGTCGTGCGGAAGCTCGAGTGCCTCGCCGATGCCGATGGCAAGCGCCAGGTTCTCGACGTTGTAGTGCCCGATCAGTGGCTTCGCGGTCACGTCGAGCTCGCCGCGCGGTGTCGCGATCCGCGCATCGATGCCCTTCACGGTCGAGTGCTGCTCGGTGACCCGGATCTCTGCGTCGACGGTCGGGTTGCCGGCCGCGGTCACGCGCAGGACGCGGCCACTGGCCTTCGCAGCCATGCCAGCACCTTCTGGATCGTCGACGTTGACCACCGCGACGCCGTGCAGGTGATCGGCAAACAACAGGCGCTTCGCGTCGCGATACGCGTCCATCGAGCCGTGCACGTCGAGGTGGTCCTGCGTCAAGTTCGAGAACGCGGCGACATCGAACTGGACGCCAGCGACGCGGTCCATCGATAGCGCGATCGAGGACACTTCCATGACGACGTGGGTGCAGCCGGCGTCGCGCATCTTCACGAACGTCTCGTGCAGGACCTGCGGGGTGGGCGTCGTGTACGGCGCGTCGATCGACTGCCCGTCCCAGCGGTACGTGACGGTACCGATCACGCCCGGCTTCTTGCCGGCTGCGAGCAGAATGCTCTCGACGAGGTACGTCGTCGTGGTCTTCCCGTTGGTGCCGGTGATGCCAATCAGCGTCATCGCCTTCGCCGGATCGCCGAGCGCGCGGCCAACGAGCACGCCGAGTGCGACCGAGCCAGAGGCGACGACGATCACCGGAACCTTGCCGGCAGGCGCCGCATCCTCGCGCTCGACCACCACGGCGATCGCGCCCTGATCGATCGCAGTCTGCACGAACGCGTGACCGTCCGAGCGTATTCCCTTCACCGCGACGAACACGTCGCCCGGCCCGACCGCGCGCGAATCGCTCTGAACCGACCTGACCTGCGCCGTAGCAGTCAGCTCGCCGATCACGCGCGCGCCGTGCAGGCCGCTGAGTAGGTCCTGGAGCGTCATACGGATCGAACGCGCAGCCTCCCCGATTTCGTGCACCGAGGCAAGCGTCACCGCAGCTGCGCGGGGGGGCGCGCGCTCGGCGAATTACCGTCGGAGAACCGCAGCGTGACGCGCACCGGGGCGGCGGCGGTTCCCGGACCGGGAACCTGCTGGACGACGCGGCCCGAGCCCGACACGTCGAGCGGGATCCCGGAGTCGCGTGCGAGATCGATCGCGCGGGCGAGGCCCATCCCGCGGAAGTCGGGAATCACGAGCTCTCCGGGTGACGGAGCCTTCGGGGCAGGAACGCCGACGAGCAAGGCTGCAGCTGCGCCTGCCACGCCGATCACCGCCGCGGGCTCCACCTTGGCGGGCTTCGCGGGCCTGGGGCTCGGGATCGTGCAGGTCTTCGGCGAGGGATCGAGGAGCGGGCTGATGCCCGGGACCGGCGGCGGGCAGATCAGCGTCTTGCCCGGAACCCCGAGGTAGCGCAGCGTCTCGCTCGCGACGGTCGCGAATACCGGCCCGGCGACCTTGCCGCCGTAGTAATCGCCGCCGCGCGGCTCGTCGACGATCACGACGATCGCGAGCCGTGGATTGTCGATCGGAGCCAGACCTGCGAACGACGACAAGTACTGGTCCGGCGAGTAATGCTTCGCGACCGGATCCCACTTGTGCGCTGTCCCGGTCTTGCCGCCGCAGCGGAATCCCGGAACCACGATGCTCGCCGCGGTGCCGCCGTCCTTGCCACCCTCGAACACGGTCGCGAGCATCTTGCGCATCGCCTCGGCGGTCGCGGGCTTGACCATCTGGACCGGCTCGGGCTGTGCCTCGTAGAGCCGCGTTCCGTCGGGATCGACGACGCGCTCGACGATGCGCGGTGCGTGATACACGCCGCCATTCCCGAGCGCCGCGAGGCTCGCTGCGATCTGCAGCGGCGTGACGGTGATGCCATACCCGAACGAGATCGTCGCGAGCTCGATCTCCCGCCACCGCGAGCCGTCTCGCATCGATCCGGACTGCTCACCGGGGAGCTCGATCTGCGTGCGCGCGCCGAACCCGAACTTCTTGAGTGCCGCGTACAGCTTCTCGCGCCCGAGCTTCATCCCGATCTGGACGGTGCCGACGTTGGACGACCGCTTGATGATGTTCGAGACCGTCAGGTAGGTGTCGTGGTGCACGTCGGTGATCCGCTTCGGGCCGACCTGCATTGCGCCGCCGTGGATGTCGAACCAGGTGTCGGCCTTCACCGTGCCGTCGTCGATCGCGGCCGCGACCGTGAACACCTTCATCACGGAGCCGGCCTCGAACGCATCGGTCACCGGCTTGTTGCGTGCGCCGACGTGCTTGGCGTCGGAGTTCGGATCGTAGGTCGGGTAGCTCGACATCGCGAGCACGCGTCCGGTGGCCACGTCGAGTACGACGACGACGCCGCTCTTCGCCTGGTTCGCGGTCACCGACGCCAGGAGCGCGCGATCTGCGATCGCCTGGATGCTGCGGTCGAGCGACAGCTGCACGGTCGCGCCAGGCTGCGGCTGCGCGAGCCCGTCCGCGAACATCTTGCGCCCGCGCGCGTCGCGGAGGGCCGTTCCCTCGCCACGCTCGCCGAGCAGCTGATCGTGCATCGACAGCTCGATGCCTTCGAGGCCACGACTATCGATGTCGGCGCGGCCGATCACGGGCCCACCCGTCGCACCGCCGGGATACCAGCGCCGCGGCTCCTTCGCGACCCAGATCCCGGGGAGCTTGGCCGCGCGCACCGCCTGCGCGACCTCGTGCGTCACATGCCGGTCGAGCCACACGAACTTTCGATCGCCGGCGAGCTTCGACTCGAGGGCGGCGGGATCTTCGCCGAGCAACTTCGCGAGGCGGTCCGCCGTGTCGGTGACGTCGCGGATCTCGCGCGGGTTCGCCCAGATCGAGTCCGCATCGGCGCTGACGGCGAGGGGCCGGCCACGCGTGTCGATCACATCACCACGCGGCGCGGGGATATTCACCCTCATGCCGTGCTGGCGATCCGCGAGCTCCCGGTAGTGCGCGCCATCCGCGACCTGCAGGCCCCATGCTCGCCACGCCACTCCGCACAGCGCCGCGGTCACAATCGCGCCCGCGAGGTAGGCGCGGATCCGCGCGTTGTGCGGGATCCCCGGCGTCATCGGCTTGATCGTCGCCTTCATCGGGCTGCGACCTTGCCGGTCCCGGCGCGCGGCATGACGATGCGAATCGAGTCGGGAGCGACCGGTTCCATTCCGAGCTGCATCGCAAGCCCGCGGATCCGGTCCGGAGACGTCAGCGTGGCGTGTTCCAGCTCGAGCTGCCGCCGAACCTCGCGGAGCGTCCGAACCCGTTCCGATGCCTTCGAGAGCTGCAGCCCCAGTCGCAGGACCTCGTGCTGCCGCGTGACGCGAATGACGCAGATTGCCGTGATCAGCATCGCGGCGATCACCATGACGATCACCACGAGCCGGACAGACGGAGCATCGCCGTCCGCCCGCCTGAAGATCCGATACACCGAGGCAGGCGACATCATTGGCGTCTGCTCACTAAGCGCCCGCCCCCCGATCGACGCAATTTTTCGTCCAGTTTGATCCACACTTGCTTCATGCACCGGCTCCTCGCCGCCGCCGCAGTCACGCTGACCCTGTTCTCCGGCTGCGTGCCGCCCGCGCATGCGCCGGTCGCTCGCCGCGTCGGGATGGTCACTTCGATCGCGGGCGTCGTCGGGCTGATGGCAACCGCGGCTCTACAGAGCTACACGTCGCACACCGACGACATGCTGACTGCGTTCTCGTTGCTGTCGGCCGGCGGCATCCTGGTGTTTGCCGGCGGTGAGCTCTCGCAGCCGCACTCTGCTGTACGGCAGGAGACCGAGAAAGAAAAATTCCGACGCTGGGCTCGCATCCTGACCTCGCGTGCCTCCGGTGCGGCGCGGGAGGGTCGGTGTCCGCGCGTTCGCCGGCTCGAGAAGCGCGTCAACGTCTACGACCGCGAGGTCCATGACTTCGTGTTCATGCGCGACGCGGCGATCCTCAAGTGCCTCGGCGTCACGCCGGCCCTCGAGACCGAGGCGACGGCGCCAACCTCGCCGTTGCCGCTTACGCCCCCCGGCGAGACCGACACGCCGTCCCCGTCCTCGTCCCCGTCC
>JACCQV010000932.1 GCA_013813945.1 Deltaproteobacteria bacterium
ACTTCAAGTACTGCGATCGGTGTGCCAGCCGCGTGATGGGCTCGAGCTCTTCTCGGTTTCCGTTGCCGAGGTCTCGACATCACAATCATCTTCATCAGCTTCATCCGTGCTGGTCACCGCGGGTGCCTCGGTGGCGATCGGCAACGCGCCCGGCAACATGATCTCTGGTTGGGCGAACCACGCGAGCTGTGCTTCGACGCACGCCACGAGTGTGCGCCGTGCGGCAAGCCAGTCGTCGCACCAGCGGATCAAACCGAACAGCTCGACCCGGCGCGACACCTCACGCAGCAGCTTGACCACGTCGATCCCGTGCCGGAGATCGAGCAGCGCGGTCCGATACGAACGCTCCGCATCGACCACGCGATCGACCACGAGGTGGCGCAGGGTGGCGAGCGTCGCGCCGAGCGACCCCTTGTGGAAGGGGACGTCATTGCTGTGGAGGACCTCGAGGAATCGCACCCGCATCGCGGTCGCGTGCCTGGCGACCTCCTCGAGAGCAGCGACCGGGGGGGCGGTTCCCAATCGCTTCGCTTCGCGGACCGGATGCTCGACCGCCTGGGTCTCGGCCCGGAGAATCTCGCGGATCAGCTTCTCGAGAAGGCGGCGGGATTCAGGGCCATGCGAAGCATGCATCCTCATGACGGGGTGCACTCGATGTGCCCAATATCTCGACGAGAAGCACCACGACCCATGGCTGATTTGCCGTGCGGGCTCGCGCGACGTGCGGCGATGACACGTGACCAGGCTGGCACGTGCCCTGCGTCAGGGACCTACAGGAGTCGGTCCCATGAAGCTGTATTATTCTTCTGGAGCATGTTCGCTCGCACCGCACATCGCGCTGCGGGAAGCGGAGCGGAGGTTCGACCTCGAGCGAGTCGATCTCAAGACGCGCCGCACGGCCAGCGGGCGCGACTTCACGGAGATCAACCCGAAGGGCTACGTCCCGTGTCTGGAGCTAGCGCCGGGCGAGACGTTGACCGAGGCGCAGGTGATCCTTCAATACATCGGGGATCTCGTCCCCGACCAGCGCCTCATCGCCCCGGCGGGGACGCTCGGCCGCTATCGGCTCCAGGAGTGGCTCGCGTTCATCGCGACCGAGCTCCACAAACAGTTCGGACCGCTGTTCAAGGCCACCACTCCGCAGGCGGTCCAGGCCACGCAGCGCGGCAAGATTGGCGAGCGCATGACGTACGTGCAGGAGGCGCTCAGCGATCGGGCCTTCCTGATGGGAGAGACGTTCAGCGTTGCGGACTGCTACCTGTTCGTGATGCTGCAGTGGTGCGACAAGCTCCACATCGACCTCTCGATGTGGCCGATCCTCGATGACTACGAGGAGCGAGTCTCGCACCGACCCGCCGTCGAAGCGGCGATGGCCTCCGAAGGAGTCCATGGTCGGCATCGGTTCAAGCGCAGCGCCTGACATGCGATCATGAAGCTCGGGATGGAAGGGGCGATCGCGCGGATTCGCGGCGTCGTCGGCACCCGGCCCAGCGTCAGCATCCGCCGCGGCGACAAGATCGTCCCGCTCCTCGTCGAGCGCAAGAAGATCACAATGTGATGTAGAACGAAGCCGTGCGCTGGCTCGGTTTGGTGTTCGTCATCGCGTGCGGATCGCCGACCACGCCATCGCGGGTCGCCCCGGCGGGCACGGTCGTCACGAGTAACGTGCTGCGCGGTGACTACGTCGGGTCATCCGCGTGCAGTGACTGCCACAGCGATCTCTACGAGCGCTGGCAGTCGTCGCCGATGCGCAACATGACGCGGGATGCGCAGACCGCGACGATCCGGGCACCGTTCGATGGGACGTCGCTGACGGTTGGCGGCGATACCGCGACGATGGAGATGCAGGGGGGGTCGCGCTACGTGCGCGTGACGACAGCGAAGGGGACGTCTCGGTTCCGGATCACGAAGGTGATCGGCGGGCGGTACCGCGAAGACTTTGTCGGAGTCGACGAGACTGGCATCGGTGTCGAGCGCGTGATGCCGGCGACCTACGTGTTCGCGACGAAGTCGTGGCGGTACAAGGGGTACTCCGTGATGGTCAAGGAGCGACCGGGGATGTCGACCCGCGCGGTGTGGGCGAACGAATGCATCCCGTGCCACAACACGTTGCCGCTCGCGACGATGCTGTACGACGAGCTCTACGGGAAGGGACTGCCCTCGTATCAGGGCAAGCTCTCCGATCGCGTCCTTCCGGCGTCGCGGATGTGGAGCGTGCGCTCGCGCAATGATGCGGCGCTCGCCAGTGCGCTGGCGGAGGAGATCCGGTTTCTCGGCGGCGAACAGCCGGAGAATTCGTCGCTGCGCGCGACGCTGCCGGCTGCCGCGACCGCGAGCGAGACGTTCCTCGATACCAAGCACCTGGTCGAGCTCGGTGTCGGCTGCGAGGCGTGTCACAACGGCGCGCGTACGCACGCAGGGAATCCGACGGTGATGCCGAGCTTCGGTGTCGAGAGCCCGCTGCTTCAGGTGTCACCCCCGCCGGGACAGAGTGCGACGCGTGCGCAGTGGATCAACCGGACCTGCGCGAAGTGCCACACGGTGCTGTTCACCCGGTATCCGTGGACGTGGGAAGGTGGCGAGCGGACGAAGAATCCCGGCGGCAGCACCACGAACTCCGGCGAGGGTCGGGACTTCCTGCTCGGTGGCTGCGCCACCCAGATGTCCTGCACCACGTGCCACGATCCGCACGCCGAGGACACGCGGGCAGCGATGGACGCGCTGGCGACCCCGGCGGGCAATCGCGTCTGCATCACGTGTCACGCGAAGTACGCGAGCGAACCGGCGCTACTGCGGCACTCGCACCATGCGAAGGGCAGCGCGGGGACGTCCTGCATCGGCTGCCACATGCCGAGGAAGAACATGGGGCTCGATTACGAGCTCGTCCGCTATCACCGCATCGGGTCACCGACGGACAAGCGACGCGTCACCGGCGATCGCCCGCTCGAGTGCGCGCTGTGCCACGCCGACAAGTCCGTCGCCTCGCTGCTCGCGAACCTCGAGCAGTGGTGGGGGAAGCGCTACGACGCCGCTGCACTACGCGTGCTCTATGGTGACAACCTCGACGTCAACGCGATCGACGCGACCCTCGCACGGGGCAAGCCCCACGAGCAGGCGGTCGCGATCGCCGTGCGCGGCGACGCCCGCGATCCCAAGGCCGTGCCGAAGCTCGTACCGCACCTCGCGCATGCCTATCCGTTGGTCCGGTTCTACGTGGGTCGCGCGCTCGAGAAGATCACCGGTCGTCCGATCGAGCTCGATCTCAACGCGCCGGCCGAGACGATCCGTCGGCAGCTCGAACAACTCTAAGCGACTCGCTGGCGAAACCGCGCCAGCAGCGAGCCACCCGAGAGCATCAACGACGCCGCCACACAGAGCACCGCGGTCAGCGCGAGCGGAAGCACGGGACCCTCGACTGCGACAGCGATCACTCCGAGCACCAGGGCAGAGAGCCCGCCCATGATCATGACTCCGCTCGAGGCGCGCACGGCATCGCGCGTGACGTGCCATCGCCGCGGCGGCCCGTCCTCGACAAGCTCGGGCTGCGTCCCGCCGCCGAGCAGCAGCGCCGCGCCAAGTACGATCGCTGCCGACGGCAACAGGATCAACGGTGCAACACCGACCAGCCCGAGGA
>JACCQV010000936.1 GCA_013813945.1 Deltaproteobacteria bacterium
CCACGAACGCGACCGCCGGGATCAACGCATAGGCCGAGCGGCTCCTGGCGCCAAACCGGTCGGCGATCACGCCTCCTCCGAGGATGCCGATCGACCCACCCACGAACGTGATCGCGGCATAAAAATACGACCGGTCAGCGAGCTCCATGCCCATGCTGCGCTCGAAGAACGTCGGGAGCCAGAACCCGATGCCGTACCCGCACACCGACGCGGAGGCGGCGCCGAACGCGAGGAGCCAGAACGTGTTCTTGCGCGCGACGATCCGCAGCACGTCGCGGAACGCGGGCGGGGCGACCTTCGCGACGGGAGCACCCGCAGCGTCGATACCACCGCGGTGTGGATCGCGGACCGTGAACCGGAAGATCGGGGCGAGCACGAGCCCCGCGCAGCCGACGATGACGAACGCGGCACGCCAGTTGATCCACTTCGCGATCAGGCCGCCGAACAAGATCCCGCAGGCGCTGCCGATCGGGATGCCGAGAGAATAGAAGGCGAGGGCGCGGGCGCGCTGATGCTTGGGGAAGTAGTCGGAGACCAGCGAGTACGCGGGGGCAACACCGCCGGCCTCGCCGACGCCGACCCCGACACGCGCGAGGAACAGCTGCCAGAAGTTCCCGGCCAACCCGCACAGCGCCGTGAACCCACTCCAGATGCCGAGTGCATATGCCATGATCCGCCGGCGGCTCGAGCGATCGGCGAGCCACGCGATCGGCACCCCGAGTGTCGAGTACAGCGCTGCGAATGCAAGGCCGCCCATCAGGCCTACCTGACCGTCGGAGAGCTCGAGCTCCTTCTTGATCGGGCCGGCGAGGATCGCGAGGATCTGCCGATCGAGAAAGTTCATCGTGTAGACGACGATGAGCATGCCGAGCACGTAGTAGCGATACGCGCGCGTCGGTGGCGCGTCGGCATGGAGACGCTTCACCTCGCGGTCGACCATCGGCTCGGTGGGGAGCTTCGTCATGACTGGTCCGTCAGCGCAAGTGGATATTGCAACGCAATGGACAAATTGTGCGAGACGACAACGGCCGTATATAATCAATCGGTTGGCGATCTGGAGGCCGCCTGAAATTGCTGCATTGCAACAATTCGGCGTTGACACGCCCGGAATCGGTCCTTAGGGTGGCGGCGAAAGGAACTTCCCATGGCTAACCCCGAGACCTCCAAGACCGCTCCGAGCTCCACCCCGTTCCCGACTCTCCCCACCTTCGACCCGATGGCGATGTGGGCCCAGAGCCAGCAGACGTTCACGAAGCTGATGACCGACTCCGTCGCGCGCTGGCAGGCGTTCGGCGACCAGTACGCGTCGGTCGAGGCGCAGGTCGCCAGCCACGCGCAGACCGCGATGGCCCAGTGGTCGCAGCTCGCGAAGGACGCGATCGCGTACGGCCAGCAGCTGTCCGTCGAGGCCCGCAAGCTGACGGTCGAGACGGCCAAGAAGATGGGCGTCCCGGCGTGATCATGGACGAGCTGATCGGCTCGGCACGAACGATGGCGACCGCGTGGACCGAGGCGGCGGCGACGGTGGCGGGGATCCCGCTGCCGCGCCCGCCTTTGCTCGCGCAGACGCCTCGCGACGAGCTCTCGCTCGAAGGAGGCGCGCGACTCCTGCACTTCAGGAGCGATGCGATCCCGAAGACTGTCGCCCGACCGATCCTGCTCGTGCCGTCGTTGATCAACCGTTGGTACGTACTCGATCTCCGCCCGGGGGCGAGCCTCGTCGAGGCGCTGGTCGGCGCCGGGTTCGACGTCTGGCTGCTCGACTGGGGCGTTCCCGAGGCCGAAGATCGGTACCTCGACTGGGACAGCGTGCTCGCGCGCCTCGGCCGTGCGGTTCGCCGCGTTCAGCGGGAGACCAGGCACGCCGCGATCGGCCTCCTCGGGTACTGCATGGGCGGCACGCTGTCCGCGATCCACGCCGCGCAGTTCGCCGATGGCATCGCGGCGTTCGTGACGCTGTGCGCACCGATCGATTTCTCGCAGGGTGGCGCGTTGCGGCGGATGGTCGATCCGAGCTGGTTCGATGCCGATGCGATCGCCGATGCGGGCAACGTCGCACCCGATCAGATGCAGGCCGGTTTCTCCGCGCTGCGGCCGACGCTCGAGGCCGCGAAGCTGATGTCGCAACCCGACCTCGCGCTCGATCCGAAGGCGCGCGAAGCGTTCCTCGCCCTCGAGGCGTGGGCGTCCGACAACATCCCGTTCCCCGGCGAGGCGTATCGCCGCTACATCCGGGAGATGTACCAGGGCAACGAGCTGATCGCCGGCACCCACCGCGCGAACGGCCAGGCCGCGCAGCTCGGAATGATCAAGTGCCCGACGCTGGTCATCACCGCGTCGCGCGACGCGATCTGTCCGCCTGCCGCGGCGTTTGCACTACTTCGTCACATCGGCTCGACTGACACCTCCGTGCTCGAGGTGCCCGGTGGCCACGTCGGTGCCGTCATCGGCAGCCGGGCGGCGAAGGAGATGTATCCGGGCCTCGCCCGCTGGCTCGCGCCTCGCCTTGCATAGCTACCTGGGGCGCCCGGCCTTTGGATCTAAGACATGTCCAAGGCGGCGCGGAGTCCCTGCTCCACGGCCGCCATCTCCTCCGCCCGAAGCGAACCCCAACGAGTAACGAGCTTGGTGCGATCGATCGTCGTGATCTGATGGCAGAGCGCCACCGATCCCTTCCGGAGCCCACCGGCCCCTTTCTTCAACGCGACCGCCGTCGGGCCGCGCGCTCGCTGTTTGTCAGAGGTAGAACACGGGACCACGATCACGCTCTGCCACGACTCGATGGCATTGAAGCCGTCGTTGGACAGCACGATCACCGGGCGCCTTCCGCTCTGCTCCGCGCCGGAGCGCGGATGGAGGCGCGATTCCCAGACCTCGCCTCGTCTCACCGGTCGAGGTCCCGGAGGGCGTCGAGGCCTGCCGCCTCGAGCGTGGCATCGAGATCGTCGTTCGTCCCGCCGGCGGCCTGCGCATACGCGGCTACGTCTCGGCGCCGCAAGCTGCGCCTCCGTTCTTCGAGCCCACGCTTGACGAGCGCCTGCGCTAGCTTGGTCGCCGGCTGCCCCGCGGCTGCTGCGGCCTCACGCAACTCTGTGTAGAGCCCGGCCGGAAGCGGGAGGTGAAAATTTCGAATGGCAGAACTCATGGCATACATCATGACATGAGCCATTCCTCCGAACAACAGGCCCTGGTGGCTCGCTGATCGGCGCCGACGCCTTCGTACGCGCCAACTCAACAAGCTCATGTCCGATCTAACCGTCGCGAGCCGTTAGGCACTTCACGCAGCGAACAGGTCGTGCATCGTGACGAGCTCGTAGCCCGCGCCGTGCAGCGCGCTGACGATCCGCGGCAGCGCGTTGAGCGTCCAGTGCTGGCCCTCGTGGAACAGCAGCACGTCGCCGTTGCCGATGTTGGCCGGAGCGCAGGTCGCCGCGAGCGAGGCAACATCGCGATCGAGGTAGTCACGCGAATCGACGGACCACAGCGCGACCGTGTAGCGGGCCGCGAGCAGCGAGACGATCGTCGTGGCATCGATCGAACCGTGCGGCGGCCGGACCCACGGTCGGCCACTGACCTGGCCGCCGATCGCGACCTCGGTGCGCGCGCACTGGGCGAGCAGCTCTCCGCGCGACAGCCCGGTGAATCGCCGGTGATCAAACCCATGACTCGCGATCTGGTGCCCACGGCGGATGTACTCGCGCACCGTCTCGGGGTGGCGCTCCGCATTTTCTCCGAGCACGAAGAAGGTCGCGGGCACGCCGAGGTCGTCGAGCGTGTCGAGGTACATCGGCGTCAGGTCGTCGGGACCGTCGTCGAACGTCAGCGCGATCCGTCGGCCGCTCGCCGGACCCTTGCGCAAGAGGCCCGGGACACGGTCGAACACCGCGTCCTTCACGTACGTGCGCAGCGACCGGAGCACGATCCCTGGGTACAAGGTTTCGCGTGGCCGGACAAGCGGCCGGTGGCGCCTACTCGAAGGCCGCGAACGTCAGCGTGACCTGGACGTTTGCGTCGGCGCCCTTGGTCGAGAAGCCGGTCGTTGCCGGGCCGCGCATGACCACCTTGAAGT
>JACCQV010001182.1 GCA_013813945.1 Deltaproteobacteria bacterium
TCTTTGGCGATTCGCACACCGCGGGCGATTCGATGACCTCGCGTCTGCGCGTCGCATGGCAGAAGCGATTCGGCGATGCGGGACGCGGGCTCGTTGCAGCGGGACGTCCCGCGGCCAAGCACTACTACCAGCGCGACGTGCGCTACGGCGCGAGTGGATCGTGGAAGGCCGCGGTCGGTGGCAAGTCCGGTGATGTCGAGCCGTTTGGCATCGGCGGCATCCGGGTGTTCGGCGACAAGAAGGGCAGCCAGCTGTGGGTCCAGACCTGCGCGACCTGTCCGGCCGGTACGACCGTGGCGCAGTTCGAGATCCTGTATCAGGCCGGACCGGATCACGGGATGCTGAACTATCGCGTCGACGACGGCGCGTGGCAGCAGCTCGCGACCACGACGTCGGCGATCGAACCGCCGCATCCGGCGCGGCACGTCATCGGCGTGGCCAAGGGGCCGCACAAGCTGACGCTCGAGCACGGCGGAGGCGGACGACTCGATCTCTACGGCGTGGGAATGGAGACGCTCGAGCCAGGCGTCATCGTGGATTCGCTCGGAGTCGTCGGGCGGCGGCTCGGCAGCTTGCGGTCATGGGATTGGTCGATCATCGGCGAGCAGCTCGCGACGCGCGATCCGCGACTCGTGGTCCTCCAGTACGGCACCAACGAGGCCGACGATCCGGATCTCGATCTCGAAGCGTTCGCGAAGTACTTCGATGAGACGATCCTGCGGATCCGTGCGGCCGCGCCCACCGCATCGATTCTCATCCTCGGTCCGCCGGATATGGGCGTGCGCGAGGGCGGCCGGGCCTGCGATCGGCGGAAGCCCAAGGAAGGCGTGATCGTGCCGGAGTGCGAGTGGCGCACGCCTGCAGTCCTCAACGAGATCATCGCCGTGCAGCACGCGGCCGCCGCGCGGAACAAGGTCGCGTTCTTCGATACGTTCTCCGCGATGGGCGGACCGGATCGCATGCACGGCTGGGTGATTGCCGAGCCGCGTGCCGCGTTCAAGGATCACGTCCACTTCACCGACGCCGGCTACCAGATGTGGGCGGAGGCGCTCTCCGGGGCGCTGCTCGCCGAGTACGACCGCTGGCGCAAGACGAAGACGTCGCCGTAGATGTTGTTCTCGAGCCCGCTCTATCCGCTGTTCCTGATCGCGGTGTTCTTCCTCTACGCCCTTGGCCGGTGGGGCGGACCGAGCATGGCGTGGGCGCGCCTCGCGATCATGGTTCTGCTTGGTGACGTGCTGTTCCTGCTCGTCGGTCGCAATCCTGATGCGATCTGGGATCCGCTCGGAGGCGCGCTGGTTCGTTTGCTCGCGACGACGCGGACCGATCAGGAGTGGCCGCCGGAGATGTTCGCGCGGTGGGCGCTCGGTGCATCGCTGCTGGTAGGCGCGATCTGCGCCGGCCGGCGCGGCGCACGATGGATCTCCTCCGATCGCGGGCAGCAGTGGATCGCGCGCGGCTTCGTGGCCGCACTCGCAGCGGTCGGCGCGATGGTCCTGGTCGCGTGGAGCTCGGGAACGCTCGACGTGGTCACGAGCGCGGTCGTCGACCATGGCCATCTGCTCGTGCTCGCGGTGCTCGGGATCGGGTTCGGTGCGTCGCAGACCGCCGAGGGGCGTGTCCTCGGGCGCGTCGTCATCCTGTTCGTCGCGTCGTCGCTCTTCTATCACGCGTGGGCGGCCGCGATGCCGGGACCCTATCGCTACCTGCTCGCGCTCCTGCTTGCCACGATCGTCCTCGATTACTACCTCGGGCTCTGGATCCAGCGCACCGAGGATCCCTGGCGGCGGAAGGCGCTGCTGATCGTCAGCCTGGTCTCGAACCTCGGCATCCTGGTGTTCTTCAAGTACACCGACTTCTTCACGCAGGATGTGCTCGGGCTCGACGTGGACCGGCTGAACTTGATCCTCCCGGCAGGCATCTCGTTCCACACCTTCCAGTCGCTGTCGTACACGATCGACGTCTATCGCAAGGAGATCACGGCGACCAGGTCTGTCGTGACGTTCGCGACGTTCGTTCTGTTCTTTCCTCAGCTCGTCGCAGGCCCGATCGTGCGCGCGCGGGACCTGCTCCCTCAGCTCGAGAATCCACCGGCGCTCGAGCTCGCGAAGGCCACGCACGGCCTGTATCGCATCGTGCTCGGCCTGTTCAAGAAGATCGCGATCGCAGACACCCTGGCGCTGTCGGTCGTCGACCGCGTGTTCGAGGCGCCGGAGCGCTTCAGCTCGATCGAGGTCGTGGCGGGCGTGGTCGCCTATGCGTTGCAGATCTTCCTCGATTTCTCCGCGTATTCTGACATCGCGATCGGTTCGGCGGCGGTGCTCGGGTTCACGATGCCCGAGAACTTTCGCACGCCGTATCGGTCGTCGAACCTGCAGGAGTTCTGGCGCCGCTGGCACATCAGCTTGTCGACCTGGCTGCGCGATTACCTCTACATCACGCTCGGCGGCAGCAAGGGTGCGCCGTGGCGGACCTACGTGAATCTGATCCTCACCATGCTGATCGGCGGGCTGTGGCATGGCGCGAGCTGGGTGTTCATCGTGTGGGGCGCCCTGCACGGGCTCGGGCTCGCCGTCACCCGGTTCTTCCAGCGCGCGACGCACGGAGATCCGCACCGGGCCTGGTCGCTGTTCGGGGGTTGCGCGGTGCTCGCCGCGGTCGGCTACGGGTTCCAGCGGTTCGCATTGCCCGAGGTCTCGACGTGGACGCACCTCGTGATCGCGTGGCTCTACCTGACACCGCTGTGGGCGGTCGTCACGGCGTGGCTCGGACGCGAGCAGCCCGCGCTTCCCGAGCCGGTCGGCGTCCCGGTGCCGTTCCGGGAGATCTGGGGTGTCGGCGCGCTGTGGATCAGCGAGGTGCTGCGCATCCTGATGTGCGTGAGCGCGATCGGCTTCTTTGGCGCGCTCGCGTATCAGCCGTCGTGGACGTGGATCCCGTTGATCGCGTCGACGTGGATGCTCGGGGTCGTCGCAGATGCGTTCGAGTCCGCCGAGATCGGAAGCGCCGACATCCTGCCGGCGTCCACCAGCGGGATCTTCGGGAGCCCGACGCTCGCGCGGCTCGTCTATCGACTGCGGCGGCAGACCTCCGTGCTGCTCGTGTTCGCCTACGTGTGTCTTGCCTGGATCTTCTTCCGTGCGAGCTCATTCGACAACGCACTCGCGATCCTCCGGCAGATCGCGTTGCTCGAAGGTGACCGCGCAAACCTCGTTCCGATGGTGACGGTCGCCCTCGCGGCGGGCTTCGCGACGCACTTCTTCGCGGACGGCAGCTATCGCTGGCTGCGCGCTCGCTTCGTCGAGCTGCCGACCTACGGGCAGGGCCTCGTGCTCGCCTGTGCGGCGCTCGTGCTGCGCGAGCTCGCGCACACGAAGATCGTGCCGTTCATCTACTTCCAGTTCTGACGTCAGGTCTTGCCCGCGCGCTGGGCCTCTCCGGTCATCGGGACGAACCGCACCTCGAACAGGTTCTCGGTGGTCGTCGATCCATCCGCTTGCTTGGTGATGACCTGCAGGTATTGTTCGCGATCTCCGACCGGAATGACGAGCCGGCCGTTCGGCGCGAGCTGATCGATCAGCGGCTTCGGTACCTCCGGGGCTACCGCGGTCACGATGATCGCGTCAAACGGTGCTGCCTCCGGCCAGCCGCGATAGCCGTCGCCGATTCGCAGGTTCAGAGCCTTGTAGCCGAGGTCGCGCAGCATCCGATGCGTGGCCTTCGCGAGTGGCTCGACGATCTCGATCGAGTACACCTCGACGCCGCCGAGCTCGGCGAGAACCGCGGCCTGGTAGCCACTGCCAGTCCCGACCTCGAGCACGCGCTCGCCGGGTGCGACCTGCGCGGCTTCTGTCATGGCTGCTACGACGTACGGCTGACTGATCGTCTGCTCGTATCCGATCGGCAGCGGGCGATCCTCGTACGCGCGGTAGCGGATGACGGGCGGCACCATCTCGTGACGCGGCACGCGACGCATCGCTCGCAGAACGCGCGGATCCGTGACGCCGCGCGCGGCGATCGAGTTCTCGACCATCTGGTCGCGCGCCGCCGACCAGTCGATTTCCGCGGACGGCACGCCGCGGGCGGGTGCGCGGCCCGGCGCGGGTGTCGCGGCAGGAGCCGACTCGGATCCGCAGGCACTCGCGAGAGTTGTGAATGCGACGACAACCAACAGCCGCATGAGCGAGGTGTACCCGAGGGTGCGATCGTTCGCACGCCGCGCGATCACACGTCGATAGGTCGACTACGAGCTGCGACCGACGCCGACGGAGGAAATCGTACATGCGCGGCGACTCGTTCGAGCACGGTCCTCGTATCGACAGCGTAGAACCGCGATGCGTTGAAGCAGTTCGCCTCGACGATCCCGAAGCGGTCGCCGCTCGAAGCGATGTCGATGCACGTGACGGCGGCCGGAACCCAGCGAGCGGCGGCTTGCTCGGCCAGCTCGATCACGCGCGGTGGAGCACCGCGACGCAGCGATGGTTGGCCGGCCCGCCGATACTCGGAGCTGTCGACGACCTCCCGATCGATGACGAAGCAGCGCCATTCAGCATCGATCGGCCGAGGCTCAGCGACGATGACCGCGCTCTCACGAGCTGCGCCCTTGCTCACGACCCGCAACGTCTGCGCATCGTAGACGCCGCCGTCGAAGAGCTTGTCATCAGCGTCGGGTCGCACGAAGCTGCTTCGAGCGCCGTCGTCGAGCGCTTCGATTGCACCGTCGAGTGTCATTGAACGGCCCTCCGACGAGAACATGAGCTCCTGCCAGCGGGCGCACATCGTCGACCAGCGGAACGTGTCTCGGTCGAAGAAGATGCCCGGCTTCCAGCTCGTCCGGTCCGCGACGCGTGGCACAAAGCTAGCGCCGTAGCAGACGATCGCGCCACCCTCGATGTCCGGCGGGACCTCGGGGAGTAGCGGGCTGAATGGGACCAGGGTGACCGCGTGCCACGCCTCCCCGAGCAGATCGAGGCTAGTCATCAGCTCCGCCAGAAAGCCGCGGTCACGCAAGTTCGCCTGGAGCAACCATGTGAGCGCGGCCATGCGGCGATGCTATCCCGCAACTAGAGGACGTCGGGGCGCTCGGGCGCGAGCCAGCCGGCGAGCGTTGCCGAGAGGCCCAGGACGAGCTCGGGCGCGCGTCGCGATGCGGCTGCAAACGTCTCGCGGTCGATCTCGAGAACTTCTGCGAGCTCGTCAGCGACCACGGTCGCGGCGCGCGGGGCGCGAGTCAGGACCGCGAGCTCGCCGACCACACCGCCTGCCTCGACGCGACGATCCTGTGCACCCGGCCGCCGCGCGAACAGCACGCCGCGCGTGACCACGAACATCGTCTCGCCCGCTGCGCCGAGTGCGAAGATCTCACCGCTCACCGTGCGCGTCGTCGCGCGAGTGGCGAGCGACGCGAGCGCGGGGCCCGACACCGTCGCGAACAGCGCCGGCTTGCGAAGCGCGACGAGCAAGGGTTCGAGCTCCGCGAGCTGGCCGCCGCACAGCGAGGCGAGCCACGGATCATGGGATGTCAGCGCCGCTGCCTCGCCGGTGCGCGGGACCGGTGGACGCAACCAGCGCTCGATGACGGCCAGGATCTCGGCGCGACCCGCCTGCAGCTCCTGCACGACATCGAGCGCACGCCGGCGATCGGGCTCGCGGCCTCCGATCAGGTGGCGCGCGACCGCAGCGAGCGGTGCGGGATCACGGCCTGCCGCTGCGACCTCGACGGCGGAGGCCCAGAGCAGGCGCACCACGCAGCGCCGGATCGCGAGCTCGAGCTCGTGGCGCGCGCACGCGGACCATGCGCCGGCGGCATCTCGCGCATCGAGGTGCGCGACCAGCGATGCGAGGGCGCCACGATTCGCCTCCGCGATCGGCTCCGCGGGCAGCACGGCGCCACCGCGCGCGATCGCGAGCGCCGTCCGCAGCGCGGCGTGGGCGACCTCGGAATCCTCATCGGCGAGCAACGCACCGACGAGCTGCGTTCCCGTTGGCGCGCCAGCGAGCGCGCGTGCGATCGACGTACGCGCGAGCGGTGAAAACCCGGCGAGCTGCCCCGCCAGGTACGCGGCGCCGTCTGCATCGAGCCGCGAGATCGCGTCGATCGCAGCGGGCTCGCCAGTCTCGAGCGCGTCACCGAGGATCGACAGCGTGGCCGCCGGCCCGAGCCGCGAGATCACGAGCAGGGCACCACCACGCCTGCGACCGTCTGCACCGGGTGCCGCATCGCCACGCGGCGCGCCGAAACCGGTGGCTTCCCGCAGCGCCGTAATGAGCGCCTCATCGGTGAGATCCGCGCGGCGCGCTCGAACCAGCGCGACCGCCCATTCGGGATCGCGCTCGCACAGCGTGGCCAGCTCGCCGACGACATCGCCACCGCTCAGCGTGATCTCGGCGCTCCTCACGGCGGCTGCGACCTCGCGCGAGAGGGCTGCGCGAGATCGACCGCGCTCGAGTGCACCATCGTCACCTGCGATCGCGAGTGCCTGCAGCCCGAGCGCGAGGGGGCGATCCTCGTCCTCGATCGTCACGGCGGCGCGGAGCTCACCGCGCAGCGCAGGAGCTGGCGCGCGCGCGAGCTGCTCGAACAGAGCGGCGCGCACTGCCGGCTCGTCGTGTCGGAGATGGTCGGCAAGGTCGCTCGCCGCGACCCGCGCGCGGGTCAATGCAGCGCGCGCGAGGCCGGCGGCGCGCGGATCATCGCCACCTGCGACCTGACTCCAGCGTTCCAGTGTGCCGAGATCGATCTGACGAACGTCCTCCGTGCGGCGCGCGCGGATGCCGAGCGGCGCAGCGAGGGCTGCCTGGAAGCGACGCGCCGTGATCTGGCCCGCGATCCACCACACGACGGCCACGGCCATCGCCCCGAGCGCGAGCCAGCGTGGATTGCGCACCGCCGAAGGTCCGATCCACAGGAGAACGAGCGCGCCGAGCGCCGCTCCGGCAGGCCACACGCCGCCGCGGAGCAGAACCTTCCACCGCGCGCGCGGACCCGGGGGGAATGCGGAGAGCTCGATCTCCTGCGACGTGCGC
>JACCQV010000953.1 GCA_013813945.1 Deltaproteobacteria bacterium
TAAGTCGGGAGCGTCCCCGGCACGGTGTGCGATCTCGCCGGGTTGCGCCGAATAGATCGCGTAAGTCGGGAGCGTCCCTAGATCAGGTCGACGTAGACGTCGTCGCCGACGACGGTGACGTTGTAGCGGCGCAGGTTGAGGCTCGCATCGTGGCTGCACTTTCCAGTGTGGAGATTGAAGGTGTAGGAGTGCGCCGGGCACATCACCACGGATTCGTGGAGGTAGCCCTCGGCGAGCGCGACGTCCTCGTGGGGACAGACGCCCGCGCACGCGACGAGGTCCGAGCCGACGTACGCGAGGATGACGGGCCAGGTCACGCCCTTGACCTTGAACGGGTTGAGCTCGCCGGGCACGACGTCGGCGAGTCGGCACACGCGGACGCGGAGCGCCACTTACGATCTGCCCCGCTGCCGGGGATCGAAGCGATCGCGGAGACCATCGCCGAGGAGGTTTGCGCCGAGGACGACCCACATGATCGCGAGGCCCGGGACGACGGCGTAGACGCGGACCCAGTCGGCCTTCCACAGGAAGGTTCGCGCCTGATCGAGCATCGCGCCCCAGGTGTAGTCGACCTGCGGCCCGACACCGAGGAACGAGAGCGCCGCCTCGATCATGATCACGCCGCCGAGACCGAACGACATCTGCACGAGCGCTGGGCCCATGAGGTTCGGGATGAGGTGCTTGAACATCACGCGTGTGTTCGAGGCACCGAGCGCGACGGCGGCGGTCACGTAGTCGCGCTCGCGCAGAGCGAGCACCTGGCCGCGGGCGACCCGGGCGTAGCCAACCCAGCCGTTCGCACACAGCGCGATGATCATGACGCCGATGCCGGGGCGCGCGACGACGGCGACGATCGCGATGTTGAGCAGGATCCCGGGGAACGCCATCAGGATGTCGACGATTCGCATCAGGATCTCGTCGACGATGCCGCGGAACCAGCCCGCGATCGTTCCGATGGCGAGGCCGATCGTCGACGAGATCGCGACCACGATGAAGCTCAGCTCGAGGGCGCTGCGTGCGCCCCACAGCAGCTGGGAGAGCGTATCGGCACCCTTGCTGTCGGTGCCGAGCCAGTGCGCGGCTGATGGACCCTCGAAGCGGTGATCGAGATCGAGTGACGTCAGGCCGACGTCGTACGGCGCGATCCATGGACCGAACACGCCGGCGAACACGAACGTCGACAGCATGACGAGCCCGATCCAGCCGCTCGGCGACAGCTTGATCTTGAACTTCATGCCCGACGGATCCTCGGGTCGGCGAGGCCATACGCGAGATCGACGAGGATGTTGACGGCCACGTAGATCCCGGCGATCACGAGCACGGTGCCCTGCACGACCGGATAGTTCCGCTCGAGGATGGCCTCGAGCAGCGTCGATCCGAGGCCCGGCCGCGCGAACACGTTCTCGATGATGATCGCGCCCGAGAGCAGCGAGCCGAACTGCAGGCCAGCGACGGTGATCACCGGCAACAGCGCGTTGCGCAGCGCGTGACGGAACAGCACGTCGCGCTCGGGCAAGCCCTTGGCGCGTGCGGTGCGGACGTAATCCTCCCCGAGCACGTCGACGAGCGAGCTCCGGGTCATCCGCGCGAGCATCGCCATCAGGTGCGTGCCGACGGCCATCGCCGGCAACACCAGCGCGAGCGGGCCGGTCTCGGTGGGGCCGGGGAACCAGCCGAGCGTCACGAAGAACCAGAACACGAGCAGCGGCGCGAACATCATCTGCGGCAGCGCAACCATCGACAGCGAGGCCGTGGTCGCGAACGCGTCGACCCACGAGCCCCGTCGGATCGCTGCGAGCATTCCG
This sequence comes from Deltaproteobacteria bacterium, assembly GCA_013813945.1. Taxonomy (GTDB): domain Bacteria; phylum Myxococcota_A; class Polyangia; order Haliangiales; family Haliangiaceae; genus JABFXX01. The sequence continues at coordinate 1,806 of JACCQV010000953.1, forward strand.
AGCGGCAATGCGAGGACGATCGCGATCAGCATGCCGCCGATCGCCAGCCACATCGTGTGCGGGAACACCTCGATGATCCGCGCGGCAACCGTTTGCTTGCCCTTGGGGTCCGGGCATTGATGGCCGAGCGTTCCATCGACGATGTGGCCGAGGAACGTCACGAACTGCATCGGCAACGAGCGATCGAGGCCCATGCACTGCTCGATCTTCTCGCGCTGTGCCGTCGTCGCCTCACCACCCGCCAGGTGATCGACGGGATCACCCGGGACGAGGTGGAGGAACGCGAACACCAGGACCGAGACGCCGACGATCGCCAGCAGCCCGGAGCCCAGGCGTCGCAGCAGGAACGACCCGATCGACACGCCCGGAGCGTACCCCAAGGGCACTCGCTCGCCTGACAGCTCGCTGGCGTATCAGTCCGGGCTGGATGCGCAAAACTTCGGTGAGCTGCTGTCGATCGGCTGGCCCGGCGCGAGCACCGGCTCGCCACCGTGCTGGCGCATCAGCTCGAGGTCGCGGCACTCATAACCATCCCGACAGTCGTCGCCGTCGCCGCAGCGCTTCATGCAGTAGCGAACCTCGGACGAACGCGGCACGCAGTAGCCGTCGAGCGAGCACAGCTCATCGAGGGTGCAGTCGACCCGCATCGCGCAGCCTTCGCCGCAGCAGCGGTTCTCGAACCGGCCGGTGAAGAACCGGATGCAGGCAGCCTCCTCGGGGCAGGTGTTGTAGTCGCAACCCTGGATCGTGCAGTAGCCGCCGCGCGACGACACATCGCAGGACCGGTCGCCGTTCGGGCTGCAGTCCGAGCCGATGATGCACTCGTCGCCGATCTCGTCGCCGCAGCCAGCGGCCGCCATGACCAGCGCAACGAACATCACGTACCTCATGAACGCGGGCATCCTAGGCGAGGGTCTGACCCCTGGCAAGGCGAGTGGGTTGCCTGCGATGCTGGCTCCCGATGAGAGCCGTGGTCCAGCGGGTCCGCCGTGCGAAGGTCACCGTCGACGACCGGGTCACCGGGTCGATCCAGCAGGGCCTGCTCGTCCTGCTCGGCGCGGGAGCCGGCGATGGGCCGGCGGACCTCGCGTACACCGTCGACAAGATCGCCAACCTGCGAATCTTCGCCGACGAGGCCGGCAAGATGAACCGCTCCGTTCTCGACATCGGCGGCGGCGTCCTCGTGGTCTCGCAGTTCACCCTCTACGGCGATGCCCGCCAGGGCCGGCGACCCGCCTTCACCGGGGCGCTCGAACCGACCGCGGCGCGTGCCCTCTATGAACAATCACTTACCGCTCTGCGCGCGGCGGGCGTCACGCAGGTGGAAGCCGGCGAGTTTGCAGCCGATATGCAGGTCGAGCTCCTCAATGACGGTCCGGTGACGATCTTGCTCGATTCGCGCAAGGGCTTCTAGCGGCAAGCCCTCGCAAGCGTTAGGTTTGCCTCCGCGGTCGGCGCAGCATGAAGGTCAGGTTCTGGGGAGTTCGTGGCTCGATCCCCGTCCCGGGGCGGGAGACCAACCGGTACGGCGGTAACACGTCGTGCGTGGAGGTCCGGCCCAAGAACGCGCCGCCGATCATCATCGACGCGGGTACCGGTCTTCGTCGGCTCGGCAAGTCACTGATGGAAGAGGCGTGCGGCGACGGCAAGGGCAAGGCGTCGATCCTGATCTCGCACACGCACTGGGATCACGTGCAGGG
>JACCQV010000961.1 GCA_013813945.1 Deltaproteobacteria bacterium
GGCCACACGTTGCTGGTCCGCATCGTCTCGATGCTGACGAAGATGATCGCATGAGCCGCCTACGCCGACGCCTACGCTTACGCCAACGCCGGATCAACACAGCCGAACTCTGGGGTTAGAGCCGCGCAGCCTTGCGCGTCTGGCCCGGAACGTCCTTGCGGGGCTCCGTGGTCATCAGCGCCTGGAACAGCGCCATCATCTCGGAGCCGAGCGCGATCAGCTCCTCCTTGTCGAAGAACTGGCGCACCTTGGGGAAGAGCTTGTCCTCTTCCTCCTCGCGCGCGTGGTGCTCGACCTCTTCCTTGAGGACGGAGAGCTTCGCGCTGAAGCGCTCGTCATCGAGGCGGGTCTCGAGCAGATCCGCGAGGACGCGCTTGATCGCGAGGTGCTCTTCGGTGGACTCGAGCAGGATCTCCTCCGTCTGCTTCGCGCGGACGGCCGGGTAGAACAGTTTCTCTTCCATGGAAGCGTGGGCCGCCAGGTTGTCCGCGAGCTCGCGAAACACAGTGGCCTTCTTCATGGGCTCGAGACCATCGTCCTCGAGCTGCGCGATCAGGTCATCGACCTTGTCGTGCTGTTCGATGAGGAGCTCGAGCGCGTCGATCTGGTTGACGGTCTTTGTTGCGGTTCCCATGTCGCACACACGTGCACCCCCCGTGCCCGGGAGGGACTCGCGTCATGGACGCACGCCGAGACCGGAGCGCGCGCAGGTGCGAGTTAGTCGCGACCGGGGTTCGCGAGGCCGAGGCGGTGCAACATCTTGTGGATCGACATGCGATCGATCCCCGCGGCACGCGCCGCAGCAGAGATATTCCCATCGTGCTGCGCGAGCAGGCGCGAGATGTAGCGCTTCTCGAACTCGCTGATGACGTTCTGCTTGGCGTGCTTGAACGGCACGGTGACGTCCACCGGCACGGTCATCGACGCGTCAGTCGACGTTGCGGTCTGCGAGGGTGTCACGGTGACGGGCGAGTCGGACTTCGGCGCCTGCGGCGTGCGGCGCAGTGAATCCTCGCTGTCAGGTGCTTCGGCCAGCAGCACCGCGCGCTCGATCACGTTGCGCAGCTCGCGAACGTTGCCCGGCCAGTCATGCTTCATCATCAGGTCGATCGTCTCTTGCGCGATCGACGCGAGCTCACCGCCCGGTGTCGTCGACAGGATGTGCTCGATGAGGACCGGGAGATCATCCTTGCGCTCACGCAGCGGCGGGACATGGACCCGGGCGACCGCGAGCCGGTAGTAGAGATCCTCGCGGAACCGGCCGCGATTGACCTCGACGCCGAGATCCCGATTCGTCGCAGCCACGACCCTCAGATCGACCTCGAGCGTCTTGGTGCCGCCGACACGACGGACCTCCTTGCGCTCGAGCACGCGGAGCAGCTTGGGCTGCATACCGAGCGGGAGCTCACCGATCTCGTCGAGGAACACGGTTCCGCCATGCGCGCGCTCGAAGGCACCCGCGTACGAGTTCGTGGCGCCGGTGAAGGCTCCACGCTCGTGACCGAACAGCTCGCTCTCGATCAGGTTCGGCGGGATCGAGCCGCAATCGAGAACGACGAACGGTCCCTTCTCGCGCGGGGAGTGTTCGTGCAGCGCCTCCGCGACGAGCTCCTTGCCCGCGCCGGTCTCACCGGTGACGAGTACCGTGGTGTCGCTCTTGGCGAGCTTCTCGAGCCTGGCAAACAGCTCGCGCATCTTGACCGAGCGCCCGATCATCCCGCCGAACCGATCGGTGTCCGACAGCTCGATCTCGATCGAGTCACCGAGCGGATCGAACTTGAGTCGCGTTCCGCCGACCGCGATCAGCGCACCGGGAGCGACATAGACGTCATTGATCCGCAGACCTGCGACGTAGGTGCCATTGGTGGAGTCGAGGTCGCGCAGTCGGTAGCCACGATCATCCAGCCGGATCTCGCAGTGCAGCCCGGAGACCTTCGAGTCACTCAGCTGGACGTCGTTGCCGCGGCGGGCTCCGATCCGGATGACCGAGGCTTCGATATCGCGAACCAGACCGGCATCCGCGCCGCTCATGATCTCGACGCGACAGCGCCGGAGTCGCGCAGAGCTTGCGCGGCCTCCGATGTACGTGACCCATGTACCCGAGCGCAGGTCGTCGACCGGCATGGCGCGGACGGTACCACAAGCTCCGGATGTCCGAGGAAGATTGTGATTGTCGCGACGGCCTCGCTCGGCGTGACTCGGGCGCGCGCGAGCACCGCCTCTGCGGCGAACCACGGCCCATGGCGCGGGGCACGTGACCTGCACCGCCAGCTCGTTTTTCAGGGAGGATCACGATGGCACTGCGTCTTTTGAAGGAGCGAGGGGTCCCGATCGAGCGCCAGCGGTTCACGTTGCGCGAGCTGTCACCACCAACGATCAGCAAGATCGACTGCGACGCGTGGACGCGCGTTCGGATCATCCTCATGAACGGGATCGAGTCGAACTCGATCCGGTTCAGCCACGCCGCGGCTCGGTTCTACGGTGGGATCCAGCAATCCCTCGCGATCATCCGACGAGTCGAGCAGCACCAGCAGACGATGATCAACTGGCTGCTACCGGCGGACCAATCACCGCTCGAGACCACGATCGGCTTCGAGCAGGTCGCGATCGAGGTGACCGCCGCGCTCGCACTCGAGGAACCGGACCACTACCTCGCCGCGATCTATCGGTTCGGTCTGCTCGAGGACTTCGATCACATGTACCGGTTCGCGGCACTCATGGATCGTGTCGAGGGCAAGGACGCGAATGCCATCCTCCAGGGCTACACGGACATCCTCCCCGGCAGGCCCACGTCCGTGGAGCACCGCCATCCACTCGACGACCTGCGGCGCCCGTACGACCACACCCGCGCGAGCATGCTGTCGAAGCTCCATGCGCTCACGCTCGTCGGTGGGGAGCACCAGACCCACGACTACTACATGACGATCGGACCGATGTTCGCCGATCCGAGCGCGCGCCAGCTGTACGCCGAGATCGCCTCGATCGAGGAGCAGCACGTGACGCAGTACGAGTCGCTGTGCGATCCCCGGGAGTCCGTCCTCGAGAAGTGGCTCCTCCACGAGGCCTGCGAGGCCTACAACTACTGGAGCTGCGTCGAGAGCGAGACCGATCCGCGGATCAAGACGATCTGGGAGCGGATGCTCGACTACGAGCTCGGTCACGTTCATCACGTCGCCGCGCTGTTCGAACAGTTCGAGCGTCGCGATGCCTCCGAGATCGTCGACTCGGTGATCCAGACGCCGATCAGCTACGAACCGCACCGCGAGTTCGTGCGCGAGGTTCTGCGCCGCGAGGCCGGACTCGGTGCGTCGGGTCACGACCTCGTCGCGCGCGAGGACGAGCCCGAGCGTACCCGCCAGTATCGGGCGCGCCTCAACGCGAAGGAGCAGCCGTCCAACCTCGTCGCAGCAGGCTGGAGGTGGCAGCCCGGCGGTGAGCTCGCCATCCCCACCGGCCTCGCCGTTCCCGCAGCAGCATCGAAGGTGCAGTCATGAAGCCCCAGCTCCCGAACGTTACCCGTCCAGGCTCCAACCACACCGGCATCGCCCTCCACCCGGACTTCGCCGCGGACATGTTGCAAGGCACCGAGGAGTTCGGGCCGACCACTCGCGGCGGAGCCGATCAGCTCGCGGAGAACCGGATCCGCGTCGCCCAGATCAGCCAGCCGGCGGGGACCATGCCGCCGACGCTCGACGTGCCGATCGAGAACCTGCCGCTGCTCGACAAGCTGGGAGCGCGCCTTCAGTTCGAGCGAACGGGGGTGCGCCTCTACCAGGCGTTGATCTCCAAGCTCGACGCATACGGGACGTTCCCGGGCGGGCCGAGCCGCGCCGACCTCGAGCAGATCCGCGACGAGGAGCATCGTCACCTGCTGCTCGTCCAGGACATCATCGAGGAGCTCGAGGGCGATCCCACCGTCGTCACGCCGTGCGCCAACCTCCAGGCCGTCGCGAGCCGCGGCCTCTGCGACGTGCTCGTCGATCCACGCACGAACCTGATCGAGTGCCTCGAGGCGATCATGGTCGCCGAGCTCGCGGATCACGAGAGCTGGGAGCTGCTGGCGACCACGGCGGAGCTGATGGGCAAGAGCGACCTCGGCCCGCGGCTTCGCGAGGGCGAGCGCACCGAGGCCGAGCACCTCGTCAAGGTGCGCAACTGGCTCGTCGTCGCATCGCAGCTCGCGACCAAGGCCGTCGACTGAACGGCGCGGATGGGGTCAGGCCCCTTTCTCAACGTAGGGCCGATTTTCGGACGCGACGACTGACCGCCCAGGCAGCGAGGATGGCTGCCTCGGCGACGGCGTCGACATAGTAGACCTTCGAGATCCGGCCGCGCGACGCGTAGATGACGTCGGAGGCGCCGAGCGCGATCGCGCTCCCGATCCCGAGCACCGCGAGCGTGCGCGAGGGGCCCGGCTGCTGCTCGAAGGCGGCCGCCATCAACGCGGCGCCAACGGCCGAGATCAGGCCGCCGACCGTGCGCACCAGCCAGCGGTCGACCTTGGGCCCGGTGACCGCCTCGAAGCTCTTCAGGTGAACGATCGGCCACAGCCCGGTCGCGATGTAGAACACGCCCTGCGCGAGCGGGACGAGCTCTCTTCTGTGGGGGGCCCTCATACCGAAGAACTGGGAGCAAGCGCCGCACCACGCGGGAACACGCCGACCGAGATCGAGAGAGCGTCCTCGCGACACTTCGCCATGTGCCACCACCGGGCGGGGATGTAGAGGAAGTCGCCGGGGATGAGCGTCGCCGTGTGAATCGGCGAGGTCTCGTCGACGAATCTCCCGAACACCGATGCGTGCGCGGCGGTCTCGCCGCACACCGTGTTGGCGCGGAAGTAATAGTCCTTCGTACCGGCGGTCTGCGCGATGAACACGTCTTCGTCGTCGTAGTGCCAGCTGAACCCGTGGGTGTCCGCGGGGGTCGCGAAGATCTGGACTTGCGACTCACCGAGGTCGCGCTCGAACGCTGCGGCGACCTCCCGCAAGCCATCGTCGCAGCGCTGGGTGTGACGCATGCCGAGCCCGATACCCAGCCGCATGTACGCTCGCAGCTCGACGAGATCGCGCGGCGGCGGAAATGGCAGGAGCGCCCCGCGCGCGACCACGAGGACATCCGGCGGCGGCGCCGTGGCGGCGAGCACGCGACCCAGTCCGTCCCAGTCGAGGATCGCGCGCGCGGCGAGTGCGGTCGTCGGCTGCGCGATCGGCTGCTTGCCGAGGTACGAGGATCGGAACTCATCGAGCGACAGGGCGCCGAGCCAGTCCGCGAGCATGCGCGCACCATACCCCCTCGGTGCTACCGTCGCCTCGATGATCGCCGCACCTCCCTCGGATCTCGTCCGGTTGACCGAGCTCGACGCCGCGTGGGCCGTTCGCGGTGCCGGTGCTCGGCTCGACGAGGTTCGCCGCGCGGGACGCCGGGTTCGCGACAAGATCCTCGCCACCGGAACCGCGCGCTGCGTGCGGACCTCCGACATCGCGACGTTCCCGTATCCCACCGCGTTCGGTCTCCAAGGGGTCGCGTCGTCGCCTGCGCCATTCGTGTTCATGCGCAATCGCATGCACCTCGTGCAGGTCGCGATCGGGCAGAAGACGGTCACCGTCCTCGTCAACCCGACCGATGCCGAGCGCTCGAAGGCGGCGCCGTTCTTCGCCACCATGGAGGAGCGCTACGGAAAGCTCGCCACGAAGTTGATCGCGAAGATCCACACCTCGATCCCCTCCGCGCTGTCGAGCTGGGGCGTCTCCTCCGCAGACATCGACTACATCACGTTCGATCACCTCCACGTCCAGGATGTCCGCGGCCTGCTCGCTCCGGGCACCAACGGTGCGGTCTACCTGCCGAACGCGAAGCTCCTCGTCCAGCAGCGCGAGCTCGACACCCTCGCGGGCCTGCATCCATTGCAGAGGCACTGGTACATCCCGGACGCACTCGCCGGAGTTCCGGCGGATCGAGTGGTGGTGCTCGACGGCGACTACCTGCTCGGTGGCGGGTTCGCGCTCGTGCGCACACCGGGCCACACGGCAGGGAACCACTCGCTCGTGGTGGTCACCGATCGCGGCGCCTGGACGATCAGCGAGAACGGCATCTGCCTGGATGCCTACGCACCCGGGGTGAGTCAGATCCGTGGCGTCGCCCGGCACGCGCGCGACCAGGGCGTCGAGGTGATCCTCAACGCCAACACGCGCGAAGGCTCGCTCGATCAGTACACGTCGATGGTGCTCGAAAAGACGATCGCGGATTCGGTCCCCGACCATCCCGAGCTGCCGCAGCACTTTCCGTCGTCGGAGCTGGTGTCCCACGTGCTCGCGCCGGGGCTGTCGCCGACGTACACCCACGGCGCGATCACGTACGGCCTCACCTCTGGGCGGGGAGCCGGACCGTGAAGGTCGCTCCGGTCTCGCGACCATCGCTGTGGACCTCGATCGTTCCACCCTGGAGCTCGACGAGCTGACGCACGATCGGTAGACCGAGACCGAGTCCCGACAGGCGAGGTCCCATCCGGGACTCGCCCTGGCGAAACCGCTCGAACACGTGCGGCAAGAGATCGGGATCGATGCCGTCGCCCGTGTCTGCCACGGTGAGGATCACATCGGCACCGGAGCGCGAGATCGTGGCCCTGACCACGCCACCATCGGAGGTGAACTTGATCGCGTTGGCCAGGAGGTTCCACGCGATCTGCTGGACGCGATCGGGGTCGACGCACACGACGTCGTCGATGGCCTCGAAGCACGTGTCGAGCCGGACTCCCTTGGCCTGTGCGGTCGGCGCCAGGATGTCGAGCGCCAGCTGTACGATCGGCGTGAGCGAGTGCGGCGCTAGGTCGAGACGCAGCTTGCCTGCCATCGTCCGCGCGACGTCGAGCAGATCTTCGACGAGCTTGGACTGCGCCTGCGCGCTGATCTTGATCGAGCGCACCGCCGCAAGGGTCTGCTCGCCGGACGTCTTGCCGGCCTCGAGCAGGTTCGCCCACAACAGGATCGCGCTCAGCGGCGTCCTCAGCTCGTGCGAGACCGCGGCCAGAAACTCATCCTTGATGCGGCTCGCCACTTCGGCCTGCTCACGCGCAAGGCGCTCACGGTGAAGCGCGTCGCGAACCTGGTACTGCCTGCGGCGTGCGCGCAGCGATGATTGCACCGTCGTGAGCAGCGTGACCGCGGGAACCGGCCTCTGAAGAACGGTGACGTTCGCCGACGATCGCAACGCGGCGAGGACACCCACGCGCGTGTTCGGGGTGTCATCGGCCGAGAGCAGCAGCAGGAACGGAACATCGGACCACGCAGGCTGGTCGGCCAGCGCCTCGAGGAGCCCAGGAAGCACCGCGGGCCGCAACGCCTCCTCGGTCACGATCGCTGCGCCCGGGCCTTCGCGGAGTCGGTCGCTGAGCTCGGGCAACGTCACCCCGACGGACGCGACGCCTCCGATCGCGAGCGTCTGCACCACGACGGACGCATCACGTCCGAGCGGCGCGACGACGAGAACCTGGTCAGTCGGTTCCACGGCCGGTGACCATGATGTTCGGGAACATGCTCAAGGCCTCCGCACCCACGGAGATCCGCTGGTCCTCGATCGTGATCTCGTGGATGGTTCGAACGTGCGGCCCGTGCTTCTTCTTGACGACCGTGACGGCGCGACGGAGCTCGCCTGCTGCTTCGAAGAAGGTCAGCGCGACGATCGTATCTGACAGGTAGCTGACGTCGACGGCATCCTGCGTGCCGATGCTCATGAAACCTTCCTGCGCTCCGCACGGTGAGCGCGACGAGTGACGGCCCAGATCGCGGCAGTGAATTCGTCGTCGAGCTTCCGCTTCCGTAACCATTCAGGTGAGTACCATGTTGCGTATTCTCATCATCGACGACCATCCCGACACGGCGGAGACGATCGCGATGCTGCTCGAGGCGATGGGCCACGATGCTCGTGTCGCGTGCACCGGTACCGAAGGTCTCGATCTCGTGGACCGGTTTCGTCCCGATCTCGTGATCCTCGACATCGGTCTGCCGGACATCAGCGGCTACGAGGTCGCGCGGGGGATCCGGTCGCGCCCCCTTGGTTCGTTCGTCTACCTGGTCGCGGCCACGGGCTGGGGCGCTCCCGAGGATCGCGTGCGCGCATTGGCAGCGGGCTTCGATCAGCATCAGCTCAAGCCGTTAGACCTCCGCAAGTTGCAAGGCATGATCGCGAAGGCGATCGAGCGCTTCACACCGAAGGTTCGAGCCGTCGCGTCAAGTCCTGCATGAACGCGCGCGCCACCTCGGAGTGCTTGCGCGCTTCTTTCGCGCGCGCTGTGTAGGCCTCCGCCGCGTGGTTCTGTTCCATGCCAAGGGCGTCCGCGGCGAGCATGTCGAACGTCACGGCGCGATCGCTGAGTGCCCGGATCGCGCTCCACAGGGCGGTCTCCACCTGCTCGGCACCGGCGTTGAGGAGCTCGAGCGCGGTGTTCGCATGCCCGAGGTAGCAGCGAACGCGAGGCGGGGTCTCGCCCTGAACGAGCCAGGTGGGGCCGTGGCAGTCCGGACACGAGATCGGCGTCTGCGGTCCGAGCTTCGTGAGCACGGCTGGATCTACGGGGCCACGGGCATCGAGATCAGCTTCGAATCGGACATTGGCCGGGAGCAGTTGCGGTGGCACGGACTCGCCGGCGAGGGCGGCGAGGGTATGACCGATCTGGTCGATGCGAAGCACGCGGTTCGGTGTCATCACCGAAAGTGCACGGCCCGGCAGCTCGGGATACGCGGCATCGGTGGGATCCTGCACGATCGTGTGCCCGCCCGCTTCCTGGATCGCCCGGAGGCCGGCGACGCCGTCGTGCATCATTCCCGTCAGCAGTTCCGGCAAGTCAACGACCCTCGCCGCGCTGATCGGCCTGCTCGATCAGCGGCGCGCGGCGCACGTGATCACGCTCGAGGATCCGATCGAGTACCGCTTCGCCCCGCAGCGCTGCCTGATCCATCAGCGCGAGCTCGGCATCCATGTGCCAACGTTCGCCGCGGGCCTCAAGGCTGCACTGCGCGAGGCACCGGACGTGATCCTCCTCGGCGAGCTGCGCGACAAGGACACCATCGCCGCGGCCCTGACCGCCGCCGAGACCGGCCACCTCGTCCTCGCGACGCTGCACGCGCCGAACGCGGCCGGCGCCATCGACCGCATGATCGACGCGTTCGCCGATACCCAGCAGCGCCAGGTCCGCTGGCAACTCGCCGGCGTGCTCCGCACCGTGATCACGCAGTACCTCCTGCCCCG
>JACCQV010000962.1 GCA_013813945.1 Deltaproteobacteria bacterium
CAAGCAGCCACCGCTCTCGGTTTCACCAGCGCGGACTGGTCGGCCGCGCGCATCGAGGATGTATTCCTCGCCGCTGGTTGCCACGACCAGCCGATCGGCACGGCGCACCAGCGGCTCGTCCTTCTCGTCGACATAGCGCGGCACCAGGACCGGTTCGTCCGTGCCTTCGAGCGTGAACCAGGGCGATTGCCACGTCTGCAGCGCATCGCGTGCGGCGGCGCGGGCATCTGGCACCGGATCGCGCAGCATCGCGATGACGACCACCGCCGCTTCCTCGGTGGCGAGCCGCGCGCACAGCGCGCACAGCGCACGCGCCGCCTCGGCGACGGCGAGCCGATCGAGCGCCCTGCGCAGGTGCAGAGGGAGCGCTTCCCCGCGTTCTGCCACGCGTGCGAGCACCCAGCATGCGCAGACGACCGTGACCGGAGGGAGCTGCCTACCCTTGCGGAGCTCGTCGATCGCGAGCTCGGTCAACTTGCGCAGCTCGGCGCGCGTGCTGTCGCGAACGTGCGCTGCGGCGTGGGCGAGCGGGGGGCCGAGCGACGACCACAGCTCGGGTCGATGCGCGAGCGCGTCGAGCATCGCCGGTACGTGCAGCGCGACGTCGGACGCTGGACTCTCGGCGAGCCGCTTCGCGATCGCTTCGACCTGCAGCGGGCTCATCGAGGTGAGCCGCGCCAGCAGGGCGGGGGAGAGCGAGAGTCCGCCGAGTGCGAGCAAGGCGTCGTCGATCGCGAGATGAGCGACCAATGCGTCGCCGAGTCGGTCCCGCGTCCGCTCGAGGAGCGGAATCAACGTGTCCCCGGCGGGCAGCACCGAGGCGTGCCGGATCACCGCGCGGCACATGTACGCGACGACATCCGCGTTGCCCTTCTGAAACGTGAGCTTCGCGACCGCCGCGAGGGCCTGGGGCCCGCGTCGCTCGATCTCCTCGACCAGTGCGATCCGCTCCACGCCCCGCGTCGCCGAGAACAGCTTCACCACGACCTTGTCGAGCGACTCGGCACCGGCGGCGGTGCGGGGCTCGCGCGGCGGGACGATCGGATCCGGGACGCGGGTCAGGGTCAGGTTGAGGATCGTGGCAATCCGGGTCGCCTGTGCCTCGACGAACGGATCCCCCGACGACAACCAGCCGATGACGGACTCGGCCAGGAACGTATCTTCCGGTTGAGCGAGGTGCGCGATCGCTCGCATCGCGTACACCCGATCGTCCCCTTCGAAGTTCCTGGCATGGTTGAGCAGCCTGCGCAGGCTCGCGCGATAGCTGGCCCGCCGCAGGATCTCGATCACGCCGAGCCGCACGCGCGGATGCGGGTGATCGAGTCCGATCACGAGCGGACCCAGCGACTCAGGACTCGCCTCCAGCACGACCTCGTCGGCGATCTGCTCGCGCTGCGAGAACGACGCGAGCTCGAGCCGGCGATACAGGACCGAAAGATCCATCACAACGCGATCACAGCCTGATCATGATCCACGTGCAGAGCGCGATCGTGCCGAGCACGATACCGGCTACCGAGATGCCCATCCCGGGGCGCCCTTCGCGCAGCACGGCGACCCCGGTCCACAGCGCGCCGATGCCGAGCGGCAGCGTCGTGAGGTGGAGCCACGACTCCGGGATCATCGAGAACATGAAGGCGGCCAGGCCCGTGATCAAGGAAACCAACGCTCGGGTGTCGACTGGTTGCACGCGGACCTCCGCGCAAAAGAGTAATCGATCCGAGGAGCAACATTACCGGCCAATGACAAGGTAGCGTTCCACCCGATGCTGACTGGAGCGATCATCGGGTGCGTCGTGGCACTCGTGATCATGGCGATGAACCGGAGCAAGGCCAAGCAAGGCACCGGGCTCCCGGGACAGCTCGAGCAGCTCATGCGCACCAAGGGACCGTTGACGCTCGCGCAGATCGCCGCGCTCGTCGGCAAGGATACCTTCATGGGCCGCGGCAGCGTCGCCCAGGCGCTCGCGGGTCTCGCTGGCGTCGGCAAGGTGCGCACCACGCCTGCGCCCGCGGGCACGCCGCAGCTCAAGAAGGTCGACTTCATCACGTACGAAATCATCGAACCCAAGCCGTAGTCGATGCGCGTCGTCTTTCTCTCGCCACGATACCCGCCCGACATGCGGCAGTTCACGCGCGGGCTGGCCGAGGTCGGCGTCGAGGTCCTCGGTGTCGGTGATGGGAGCCCCGATGGAGAGCTCCGGCGGTACCTCTCCGGCTACCTCGAGGTGCCGCGCCTGCTCGACGAAGATGACGTGATCGCGCGCGTTCACCACTGGCTTCGCGGCCACGAGATCGATCACGTGCTCGCCGCGTGGGAGCCGCTGATGATGACCGCCGCGCGCCTGACCGAGCGGCTCGGTCTGCCCGGAATGTCCGTCGACACCGTCCTCGGGTTTCGCGACAAGCAACTGATGAAGGAGCGGGTCGCCGCCGCCGGCTTGCGGGTGCCGCGGGCCCAGCGCGTCAGCTCGGTCGCCGACGTGTGGCGCGCCGTCGAGGCGATCGGATTTCCCGCGATCATCAAGCCGATCAGCGGTGCCGGAAGCGCGGACACGTACAAGGTAACCTCGAGGGAGGAGCTCGCGCAGATCCTGCCGCAGATGCGCCACGTCGAGCAAGCGATCTGCGAGGAGTTCATCGCCGGCGACGAGTACACCTACGACACCGTCTGCGTCGGCGGTGTTCCGGTGTACGAGAGCGTGACGCAGTACCTCCCGAACGCGCTCGAGATGCGTTCGCAGGAGTGGGTGTCGCCGATCATGATGTCGGTCCGCGACCTCACCCAGCCTCATCTGCTCCCCGGCATCGAGCTCGGTCGCGGCGCCCTGCGCGCGCTGGGGATGGGCGATGGGATGGCGCACATGGAGTGGTTCCGGATGCCGAACGGCGAATGCGTGTTCGGCGAGATCGCGTGCCGCCCCGGCGGCGCTGGCGTGGTCGACCTGATGAACTACACGGGCGACATCGACCTGTTCCGTGAGTGGGGGCGGGTCGTCACCCAGCAACGGTTCGCTGCCCCGACCGCGCGAAAGTACAACGTCGCGATGGTGTTCAAGCGCGCCCAGGGGCAGGGGCGGATCAGCGCCATGACCGGACTCAGCGAGTTCTACGACCGCTATCGGCCGCACATCGTCGAGGACACCCTCCTGCGGCCGGGGAGCCCGCGCCGCGACTGGAAGGCCACCCTGCTCTCGGACGGCTACCTGGTCGTCCGCCACCCCGACTGGGGAACGACCCGTGAGATGGCGTTAGCAGCGGCCACGGACGTTCACCTGTACGCGTCCTAGCAGTATCGTCCCGCCGTGCCGCACGTCGTCTTCATCGCGCCGCGTTTCCTCGGGAACACCAACCGGTACGTGAAAGCGTTCGCGGATCTGGACATCACGCTCAGCATCGTCAGTGGCGATCCGGCGGAGAGCATTCCGGAGGCGCTGCGCGACCGCGTCGCTGGCCACTATCGCGTCGACTCGTTTCTCGATAGCGCGCAGCTGACGCACGCGGTCCGCGCGATCACGAAGTCGATCGGGCGCGTGGACCGGCTGGCCGGCATGCTCGAGGAGCTCCAGCTCCCGATGGCCGAGGTGCGCGACGCACTCGGGATCGAAGGACTCAGCGCGGCCACCGCACGCAACTTCCGCGACAAGGACCGGATGAAGGAGGTCTTGCGCGCCAATGACGTGCCGGTCGCGCGCAGCACGCTCGCCGGGTCGCGTCGCGAGCTCGAGAGGTTCGTCGCCGAGGTTGGCTATCCGGTGATCGTGAAGCCACCCGCGGGTCTCGGCGCACGCGCGACGTTCCGGATCGAGAATGCCGACGATCTATCCGCTGTCGCCACGCCCTCGCCACGCGAGCCGCTCCAGGTCGAAGAGTTCGTGGGCGCGCGCGAGCACACCTGCGAGACGGTGACGATCCGCGGTGTGCCGGTCTGGAGATCGGGCACGCGCTACTTTCCGTCGCCCCTGGAAGTGCTGGAGACACCGTGGGTCCAGTACGCGGTGCTCCTGCCGCGCGAGACCGACGATCCCACGTGGACCCAGTTCCATCCGATCAATGCCAGCGCTCTCACTGCGTTGTTTGGTGATCAGGCGACCACCGCAGCCGGTACGGCGCTGACCCACATGGAGTGGTTCCTTCGCGATAACGGAAGCTGCCTCGTCAACGAGGTTGGGGTCCGCCCGCCGGGAGTGCAGATCATGCCGATGATGGGGCTCACGCACGACACCGACCTCGTCGCCGACTGGGCGAGGCTGGTCGCGCTCGACGAGTTCACTCCGAAGCCCCGAACCTCGGCTGCCGGCGCGGCGTTCTTCCGCGGCCAGGGCCGAGGGACGCAGATCACCGCGGTCAGCGGCATCGAGCGCGCGATCGAAATGTGTGGCGATGATCTGGTCGAGATGCGAACCCCCAAGGTGGGGCAGCCACGGAGCCCGCATTACGAGGGGGAGGGCTGGGCGATCGTGAAGCATCCGACCACAGATGGGGTCAAGGACGCCCTCCGCGCACTGATCGAGAACGTTCGCGTCACGTACGGCTGAGAAATCTGCGATCGTGGGGGGATGAGTGACGCGACTGCGGCGGCGATGCGGCTGTTCACCCCCGAAGGCCGGGCGAATCCCTATCCGATCTACGCAACGCTCCGCGCTGCAGCGGCGGTGTTCAAGACGCCGTTCGGCGGCTGGATGGTGACGCGCTACGAGACCGTCGACCGCATCCTCCGCAGCTCGGGGTTTCGCACGCCGCGTGGCTATCGGGAGGCAAACGACCCAGCAGGGCCACCACGCTACGATCCGGGGACCGCGCTCGCGCTACATCGCCGCCACTGGCTGATCTTTCAGTCGGGCGACGCGCACACCCGGCTGCGCAAGCTGATCATGAAGGTGTTCACGCCGCGTGCGGTCCGCGCGCTCACCCCTCGAATCGAGGGGCTCGTCGACGAGTTGCTCACGCCCGCACTCGAGCGGGGGTCGATGGAGGTGATCGCGGATCTCGCGTACCCGCTACCGGCGACGGTGATCTGCGAGTTGCTCGGGATCCCGGCGGCGGATCGCGATCGCAATCGCGCCTGGGCTGCCGTCACGGCGTCCACGATCGACCCGATGTGCACCGATGCGCAGATCAAGGCCGCGGTCGATGCGATGCAGGAGTGGGACGTGTACATCCGCGAGCTGCTCGCCGAGCGCAGGCGCAACCCCGGCGACGCCCTGCTCGACGCGATGCTCGCCGTCGAGGAGGACGGCACGACGTTCACCGAGGACGAGGTCGCTGCAAACGCGACGTTCTTGTTCCTGGCCGGCCACGAGACCACGACCAACCTGATCGGGAACGGCCTCTACGCTCTCCTCCGCGCGCCTGATCAGCTCGAACGGCTGCGTTCGGAGCCCGGGCTGGTCGAGAACGCGATCGAGGAGCTGCTCCGCTTCGATTCCCCCGTGCAGTTCGCGCCGCGCGTCGCGGTGGAGCGCATCGAGATCGAAGGCGCGGTCCTCGAGGAGGAGATGCCGATCCTGCTCGCGCTCGGGTCCGCGAACCACGATCCGGCTCGTTACGATCGGCCGGATGAGCTCGTCGTGGCGCGCCCCGATCCCAAGCCGATCTCGTTCGGGGGTGGCGCGCACTTCTGCGTCGGAGCCGCACTGGCCCGGCTCGAGGCCAAGCATGCGTTCGCCGCGCTCGTGACACGAACGAAAGCGATCGAGCTCGCGACCGAGAGCGTGGTGTGGCGGCCTTCGCTGACCCTGCGGTCGCTGACCGAGCTGCGCGTGACCCTGCGCTAGCGAGTCACCGCGTGAGCTTCGCGTGATCGGGCGGAACCTGCCGCCCCTTTCCAGGGGCTGATCGGTCGGGACTCACTAGAGTTCCTGCATGAGATCGCGCGCGGTGGTGATGTCCGTCCTTGCGTGCTTCCTGGGGACGGCCGCGCCGGCCCGCGCCGACGAGGAGGTCATTCCCGGTCACACCGTCGACCGGCCCGTCGACGGGGCGGTGCAGGGTCTCGCACTCGGGGCAACGCTCGGCTTCTCGCTGATCCCGATGCGGAGCGATCCCCAGCTGTGGGCGACCGAGCTGCTCCAGGTCGATCGGGGGGTGCACGACAACTTCTCGCGCCGTGCCGCGCATCTCTCGGACGCCCTGCTCGTGTCCTCGCTCGCCGCGCCTGCGATCTACCTGACCGGCAGCACGATCGACGACGCCGATGGCGATCGTCTGATGATCTACGGCCAGTCGATCGCGATCAACGCCGCGCTCGCACAGGGTGCCAAGCGACTTGTCCAGCGCCCCCGGCCGTACAACTACTCGAACGACCCGGCGGTCCGCCGCTACGCACAGAGTGAGGGCGACGATGCCTGGATGTCCTTCTACTCGGGGCATGCATCGCTGAGCTTCGGCGCCGCCGTGACCGGCGCGTACCTGCTCGGTGCCTCGAGCGACAGCAAGCTGGCTCGAGGAATGGGCTGGGGCCTTGGCCTCATGGCGGCCTCGGCGACCGCGAACCTCCGCGTCCGCGCGGGCAAGCACTTCTACTCCGACGTCGTGATCGGCGCGGTGATCGGAGTGGCCGTCGGCTACATCGTCCCTGCGCTGCACGCGGATGGCAGGCCGTACATCCCGGACGGTCAGGAGCTCGCCGCAGCCGGGGCGGGGATCCTCGGCGGCTTGCTGATCAGCAGCCTGATCCCGCTCGAGAAGAAGCGCACCGAAGGCGACGAGGCGCGGCCTTCGGCGATCAGCCGGCTCAACCTGTCTCCGGTTCCGATGCCGAACGGGATCGGGCTCGCCCTCGGTGGTGCGCTCTGAGGTCGCTGACTACTTCGCCTTCGCGAGATCGCCGGCGTCGATGATCACGAGCTTGCCGGGCTGCAGGTGCTGCCGGGCGACCCGCTCGACGTCCGCGACGGTGACGCGCTCGAGCTTCGCGCGCAGGGCGAGCACGAACTCGGTCGTGCGACCGCGATGCGTCTGCGTCGCGAGCATCGTGGTCACGTAGCCGTCGCTCGACAGGTTCGTGTCCTGGCTCTTGAGCCAGCCGTTCTTCGCGCGCTGGAGCTCATCCTCGGTGACCTTCGTCGTGGTCAGCCGCGTGATCTCCTCGACGAGCGCGGTCCGCGCCTTCGCGAGGTTTTGCGGCGCGACGATCGCCTCGGCGCCGAAGCCGCCGTCGTCATCGAGCGCGCCCGCGAAGGTCCATGCGCCGGCGCCGTACGACATGCCTTCCTTGTCGCGTAACCGCACCCACAGCCGCGAGCTGGTATCCCCGCCGAGGAGCTGGCCAACGAGCAGCCATGCCGGATAGTCCGGATCCGTGTCCTGCATGGCGAGGTCGTGGCCAGCCACGAGCTGGGTCATCTCCTTGTCCTTGATGTCGATCGACCTCGCGAGACCTGGAACGCCGAAGGGCCTGCCGGCGAGCCGGACATAGGGGCGCTGTGACTTCCAGCCACCGAACAGCTTGTCGATCTGAGCGGTGATCGACTCCGGCGTGAAGTCACCCACGATCGACAGCTCCGCCGCCGCGATGCCGACGTGCTCCTTGTAGAACGCTTTGATGTCCGCGAGCCGAACCCTGCTCGTCTCACGGATCTGTTCGGCCGGACTCAGCGTGTAGCGCGGGTCGGTCTTGGGCCACCTGTTCGACAGCTGGCCGAACGTCGCCCACGCGATCGCGGTGGGGTCCTGTTGCTGCTGCTCGTGATACGCGAGGTGCTCCTGCTTGATCAGGTCGAGCTGGTTCGCCGGAAAGCTCGGTGCGCGCAGCATCTCGGCGGCAAGATCGAGGGCCCCCGGCAGCGAGTCGCGAAGCGTCTCGATGTGGAGCGAGAACCCGTCGGCGTCGCCGCTGATCGAGATCGAGCTCCTGAGCTGGTTCTCGAGGTCCTGGATGTCCTGGTAGCTCTTCCTCCGCGTGCCACGCTGCATCAGCTCGGCGGTCAGCTCCGCGATCGTCGCCTTGCCCTGCAGCGACTTCTCGTCGCCCCAGTGGAAGTCGAGCCGCAGCTGGACCTTGCCGCCGCGAGTCTTCTTCGGCAGCAGCGCCGCCTTGATCCCGCTCGCGAGCTGGACGCGCCTGGTGCGTGCCTCGATGTTCTCGAACGTCGCCGCGAACACCTCGCCCTTGTCCTTGATGTCGCCGCTCTCGATTCCTGCGACGACAGCCGCGATGTCGGGCGTCTCGGTCAGCGGCGCGCGATCTGCGTCCTTGCTCGGGATGAACCGGCCGCTCGTGCGGTTGGAGCTCTTGAAGTACGTCTGCGCGACCCGTGCGACATCCGCCGCGCTCACCTTGGCAATGCGATCGCGGTACGCGAACAGTGCGCGCCAGTCACCCAGTGCCGCGAACTCCGAGAGCTCGATCGAGAGCTGCTGGGAATCAGCGAAGGCGAGCTCGAGGTCCTTGAGCTCGGACGCGCGCCAGCGCTCGACTTCCTTGGCGTCGATCTTCGATGTTCCGAGCGACTCGAGCTCGCGCATGATCGTCCGCTCCACCTTGTCGACATGCTTCGCGGCGCGGACCTCCGCCGTGACGATCGCGAGGAATGGATCGCGGAAGCGGTACTGGTCCGCGCTGATCGAGGCCGCGAGTCCGGTCTCCACGACCTTCTTGTAGAGCCGGCCGGACGGCTCGCGATCCAGCAGGTCAAGTGCCGCGAGCACTGCCGGGTAGTCGGGTGATGCCGCGCCGACCGTGTGGTACGCGACGGAGATCACGTGGACGTCGCCGTTACGGCGCAGCGTGACCGTGCGCTCGCCGTCTTGCACCGGCTCGACCGTGTACGAGGGCGCGAGCACCCGCGTCGGACGTGGAATCGCGCCGAACAGTCGCTCGATCGTTGCGAGCGTCGGCGCTTCCTCGAACTTCCCGGACACGACGAGCACCGCGTTATCCGGCTGGTAGTACTTCTCGTAGAACGCGCGCAGTGCCGGAACGGGGACCTTCTCGATATCCGTGCGCGATCCGATCGTGTCCTTGCCGTAGTTGTGCCAGAGGTACGCCGCCGCGATCACCCGGGTCTCGAGCACGTCGCCCGGATCGTTCTCGCCCATCTCGAATTCGTTGCGCACGACCGAGAACTCGGTCTCGAGATCCTTCGGCAGCAGCAGCGCGTTCACCATCCGGTCCGCCTCGACGTCGAGTGCGAAGTCGAGATTGTCGCCGGTCGCCGGCAGCGTCTCGTAGTAGTTCGTGCGGTCGGTCCACGTCGAGGCGTTGGTCCACGCGCCGCGCTCGTCGAACGTCTTCAGCGAGTTGCCGTGCCGCTTGCTGCCCTTGAGCAGCATGTGCTCGAGCAGGTGCGCCATGCCGGTCTCGCCGTAGCCTTCGTGCCGGGAGCCGACGAGGTACGTGACATTGACGGTGACGGTCGCTTGCGTCGGATCGGGGAACAGCAGGACCTGGAGCCCGTTGTCGAGCGTGTACTCGGTGATCCCCCCGACGCTGCGGATCCGCTTCGCCTTCGCGACCGCCGTGGCCACCGCGGAGACGGGCGTCGCGGGAGGCGCCGCGGGAAGCGCCGCGGGCGGCTGCCCTCCGCCGCACGCAGCGGCGACGGCAAGGAACAGGAGACGCATCTCAGAACTCGAAGTCGACGCCGGCGAACCAGGTCGTGTCGCCGACGGAGAGCTTGGTGTCGCTGCCGAACCCGTCGACCTTCGCGAGCGAGAGCTCGGCGTAGAACCCCGCGTGCTGGATCCCGCCTTGGCGCATCGACGTAGCTGCGGCCGCATCGATCCGCTCGGCCCGGATCGACAGACCGATCGCGCCTTGCACTCCGATCGTCCCACCGATCGCCTTGTCCTTGTCACAGCTGGCGTCGTGCGTTCCGTCCCAGCATGCGGTCGACGTGTCGCCGTTCGTCTTGATCCACCACAGGTAGTACGAGACGCCCGCGCGCACGAACGGCACGACCGGGATGCCGTAGTTGTCGTCGAGATAGGTGAACCGGTAGACGCCGGTGATCGCGAGCGGCATCAACCGGAACGTGTTCTTGTCGCCCGGAGAGCGCATCCGATTTTCGTCCGTCGGCAAGCTGCCATCGGCCCACGCGTTCGCCGTCTTCTGCATGTAGCCGATGCTTCCACCGACGCCGAGCTGGCCAAAGCCGCGCCACAGGATGCGATCGATATCGAGCATCGGAATCACCCGATAGCCACCGAACATGTCGGCGTACGGGCCGGGCTCCATGCCGAACTGCTTGTCGATGTCCGGCGTGTAGGGCCCGACGCGGATCCCGACGTGCCACTTCACGTGGTCCGCATCGCGCTCGGCGTCCTCTTGATCCTGCTCCCAGTACGGCGTGATGCCCTGCGCGCTCGCCACCGTCGGCGCGAGTGCGGTCACGAGCAGGGCGAGCTTCACGAGGAGCTTGCGACGACGGCGGACCAGCCACAGACACGCGATCAGGCCGAGCAGCCCGGGCAGCGACAGCGCGTGCCACAGCAGCGCGACAATGACGAGCGGGATGAGCGCCACGCCGGCGATGACTCGCAACACGGCCGACCCCTGGACCGCGCCACCGAGCTGGCCCAAGGTCCCGTAGTACGCATCGATCAGCGCGCGGCCGAGGACACTGCTCGCGAGCGTCTCGTCGCGGAACGCGCGCAAGCTCCTGGTCAACATGCTGTCGTCGCCGTAGGTCGAGGCCATCAGGCAGAATCCACCCTCGACGTTGCTGCCGCGGTCGTGGAGATCTTCCCAGAAGTCGGTCGCGGGCTGAGGCGTGATCGTCGTCGTGAAGTACGTCCCGCTCGCGTTGCCGTTGAAGTCGATCGCGAGAAGGACGACCGTGTACGGCACGTTGTTCTCGAGCCCCTCGATCAACATGCCCGTGGCGGTCGCCTCGGTGGTCTCGCCGCAGATGTAGTCGGGATTGAGTTGCTGGAGCTCCGGCGTTAGCACGGCCACGCCCGTCTCGGCGCTCTCGATCTCTGACGGCTCGAGCGGGATGTCGGTCTCGACACCGCACAGGTTGCGGACCGTCTGGTACCGGGCGTCCGGTGGATCCGAGCGCGCTGGCATCCCGTCGGGGCCGACGCACAGCGCCTGGTAATAGAAGACGTCGGTCGCGCGCGACGCGGGCACCTTCCACGACAGCGAGATCGCACCCTCGGCGCTGTCGCCCGAAAACTCGGTCGGTAGCGGCGGAGGCTGGGTGTCGACCTTGACGCCCATGCCCATCGGCGTCGACGTCAGGTTGCCGAGCGACTGGTTCGCGAAGTGGTCGTACGTGTTGTCCGCGTCGGAGTCGACGAGGAGCCACAGGAACGCGTCGCCCTCGCGCTCCTGGCAGGCCGCGGTGTTCTCGGTCGCGTTGATCGCGTCGTACAGCGACACGGCGATGTTCTCCGGGCGCGTCGAGAGCAGATCGATGTCGTTGATCGTGCTGAGCGCGCGGCACTTCATCGGCCGCAGCGTCTCGTCGTCGCACTGCGTACCGACCCAGACCTCGGCAGGGCGGTTCGTGTTGGTATCGGCGGTCAGCCCGACCTCGTACTTGATCGTCGTCTCTTCACCGGCGCCGGCCTGGCTACACACGCAGTGCGCGAGGTTCAGATACTGCCGGAGGGCGTCGGGGGTCGAAGGCTGGCGTGAAACCCCGTCCTCGATGATGAACACCTTGTTCCAGGTGAACTCGGCCATGTTTGGCAGCTCGGCGTGCGCCGTGCTCGCGCCGACGCCGAGAACGACGGCAGCGCAGACAAATACGGATCGCGTGGTCGGCATGCGCGGGGCTGCTCGTTGCAAGGGGGAGGCCGTCGCCGAACTGCGGTCGACCGACGACAACTGTTGCTATCACGCGTGGATCGCCGCTTCAACAAAGCCCCGGTCGCGCCGGTCCGGATGCCAATCTGGCACGGGCACGGCATGATCGATGTCACGCGGGCGACAAGTTGAGAAAGGG
>JACCQV010000968.1 GCA_013813945.1 Deltaproteobacteria bacterium
GATCGGTTGTCGGATCCCGTTCGCCCCGCGAGCGAGATCTACGTCATGCAAGCACTGTCGGGAGGCTAGGTCATGTCCACGATTCTGATCTCGACCCGCAAGGGTCTGTTCGCGGCGGAGGCGAGCGGCGGCGCGTATCGCGTCACGCGCGGTCACTTCATCGGCGACAACGTCTCGATCGCACTCGCCGATCCACGCGGCGGCTGGTACGCGGCGCTCGATCACGGACATTTCGGAGTGAAGCTCCACCGGTCCGACGATCTCGGCGCGACGTGGACCGAGATCGCGGTGCCGGAGTATCCGAAACAGCCCGAGGGCGTCGTCGAGCTGAACTTCTGGGGCAAGGAGCGCAAGTGGGCGACCGGGCTGATCTGGTCGCTCGCACCCGCGCTCGACAAGGATGGAGCTCTCTGGGCAGGCACGATCCCCGGCGGTCTGTTCCGCTCGGACGATCGTGGCGCGTCGTGGAAGATCAACGAGGCGCTGTGGTTCATGCCCGACCGGCCGAAATGGAACGGCGGCGGCAAGGACGACGCCGGCATCCATTCGATCTGCGTCGACCCACGTGATCCGAAGCACGTCGCGATCGGCGTCTCGACCGCGGGCGTCTGGCGCACGAGGGACGCGGGCCTGACGTGGACGCAAGGCGCGGACGGGATGCGCGCGGAGTACGTACCGCCCGAACACGCGCGCGCGGGGCTCTCGCAAGATGTCCACTGCCTCGTGCAGTGCGCGGCGCAGCCGACGACGTGGTGGGTGCAGCACCACAACGGAATCTTCCGATCGACCGATGACATGGCGACGTGGACCGAGATCACCGAGGCGAAGCCCTCGGTCTTCGGCTTCCCTGTCGCGGTCGATCCGAAGGACGGCAATACCGCGTGGTTCATGCCCGCGATCAAGGACGAGAAGCGGATCCCGGTCGACGGCAAGCTCGTCGTGTCGCGCACGCGTGATGGCGGCAAGACGTTCGACGTGCTGTCGAAGGGACTGCCGGATACGTTCGCGTACGATCTCGTGTACCGCCACGCGCTCGCGCTGGCCCCCGACGGCACCCTCGCATTCGGCTCGACGACCGGTAACGTCTTCGCGAGCAGCGATCGCGGCGAGAGCTGGAGCGTGGTCTCGAATTACCTGCCGCCCGTCCATGCCGTGACGTTCGCCTCGTGAAGCGCGTCGCGGTCGTCACCGGCGCGGGGCGCGGACTCGGACGCAAGATCGCGGAGCGGCTCGCTCGCACGGGCCACCACGTGATCGCCACGGACATCGACGAGGGCGCCGCCCACGTCACCGCGGCGGTTGTCGAGGGAACCGGCGTCAAGCAGGACGTCCGCGATCCGGACAGCCATCGCGAGGTTGCGACGATCGCCGCCGAGCACGGGACGCTCGCCGTGTGGGTCAACAACGCCGGCGTACTTGCCGTCGGCGAAGCCTGGTCGATGGGGGACGCCGACATTCGTCGCCAGGTCGAGGTCAACTTGCTCGGCGTGATCTGGGGATGCAACGCCGCGGTCACCGCGATGGAGGAGGGGACGATCATCAACATCGCCTCGCTATCCGCGATCACGCCGACACCGGGCCTCGCCGTCTATGGTGCGACGAAGCACGGCGTTGTCGGCTACTCGCTCTCGCTGGCAAGCGAGCTCCGCCAGGCGAAGCGACCGATCACGGTCAGCGCGCTGCTGCCGTCTGCGATCAAGGGTGACATGACCGCGGCCGTCGCTCACGATGCGTCCGCGAGCCTGCTGTGGGCCAATGGGCCGCTGCTGTCGCTGGATGCCGTCGCCGACGCGGCCCTGGAGCTCGTCGACCGGCCCCGCCTCGTGCGGACGTTGCCTGGCTATCGAGCGGCGATGATTCACCTGCTGCGTCCGTTCCCGGCGCTCGGGCTGCCGCTACTCGAGCGGTTCGCCAAGCTCGGACGCAAGCACCAGCACTAGCCTGCTACGCTGCGGGCGGTGTCAATGCTCGGGTACTTCCGGCGGCGCCTGGTCTTCAAGATCGGGTTCGTCACCCTGTTCGCGATCGCGCTCGGCTTCATCGGCTTCTCGCTGTGGAACAGCCGACAGAGCGCTCGCGCGCTGCAGGACGAGACCCGTGAGTCGTCGCAGCGGCTGGCGCGGGGGCTGATCGCGGGCATCGAGAACGCCATGATCGGTGGCAACGGGATCCTGGTGTCCGAGCTCATCCAGAGTGCGCAGCGCGCCATCCCGAATGTTTCGATCCA
>JACCQV010000987.1 GCA_013813945.1 Deltaproteobacteria bacterium
GATCAGGCTTGCGCCCATTGTCCAATATTCCCCACTGCTGCCTCCCGTAGGAGTCTGAACCGTGTCTCAGTTTCAGTGTGGCTGATCATCCTCTCAGACCAGCTAAGCGTCTTCGCCTTGGTAGGCCATTACCCCACCAACTAGCTGATGCTACGCAGGCTCCTCCTCGAGTGCCGGATATTGCTACCTAGCTTTCCTCCAAAGATCCGAGGACCTAAGGAACTTATGCGGTATTAGCGAGCCTTTCGGCTCGTTGTCCCCCGCTCAAGGGAAGATTACCTACGTGTTACTCACCCGTCCGCCGCTTTACTCAGGGCCGAAGCCCTTTTCTCGCTCGACTTGCATGTGTTAGGCCCGCCGCTAACGTTCGCTCTGAGCCAGGATCAAACTCTCCATAGAAAATTTGAAGCCCGCTCTACCTCGGCTGATAGCAACTACCTCCCGGGGGGAGAGAGCTGCGTCCGAGATGGAATGGTTTCTTTACGTACAGAAACTCACTTCTATCATCAAACTTGCTATCCAGTTTTCAGAGACCGATCCCGTCGATGGTGAGCTGATTTCTCAGCTCCTTCTCTCCGGGTTCCCGACGGTGTGTGCCGTCGAGGGATGCTGCTTATAAGGGGAGAGGCCTGACCTGTCAACCGTGTTCGAATATTTTTCCGCTCGCCCTGTCCGCTCGCCCCTAAATACCCGGTTCTACAGAGTTTCTCGTTTGCATTTCTGCAAACGATTTCTCTGGGTCATGCCGGCATCCGTCTCGATGCGTTAATTACCACGATCGATCGGGCTGGCAAGTGCCTCGCGACATCCAACTGATTGTCATCTAAGCAGATTTCGGATCCGTTCCCAGATTCCGAACCGCGGGTCAGCCTCCAGCCGACCCCATCCGCTACGCTGCGTTCCGTACCATGCTCGAACGCATCGGCAACTGCCGCATCGTCGAAGAGGTCGCTTCTGGAGGAATGGCGGTGGTTTACCGCGCAGTCCAGGACCCTCTCGGGCGCACGGTTGCGATCAAGGCGCTGAAGTCTTCCGCCGCCGCCGAGGAGCACGTCGTCACGCGCTTCGAGCACGAAGCGAAGAGCCTCGCGAACCTGCAGCACGAGAACATCATCCACGTCTACGACTTCCATCGCGAGCGCGGCGCGCTGTTCATCGTCATGGAGTACGTGCAGGGCATCGACCTGTACGACCTCCTCGAGAAATGCGGCCGGCTCCCCTACGACGTCGCCGCGATCATCGGGATGCAGGTCGGACGAGCTCTCGACTACGTCCACTACCGCAGCATCGTGCATCGCGACATCAAGCCGGCCAACGTCATGCTGTCGCGCTCCGGCGGTGTGAAGGTCATGGACTTCGGCATCGCCCGCGATCAGAGCTACGGCGCTGATCTCACCGAGGCAGGCACCGGCATCGGCACGCCCGCGTACATGTCTCCCGAGCAGGTCCTCGGCGACAAGCTCGACGCGCGCAGCGACATCTTCTCGCTCGGCGTCGTGCTGTATCAGATGGTCACTGGCAAGAAGCCATTCGTCGAGGACGAGAAGCGCTCGGCGATGCACAAGATCCGGCTCGAGAAGCACATCAGTGTGCGCAAGCTCAACCCGGATATTCCGCGCGAGCTCGAGCGCATCATCGATCGCTGCCTCGAGAAGCAGCCACGTGATCGCTGGCGCAGTGCGCAGCACATGGTGATGGCGCTCGAGCGCTTCCTCGCGCGTCACGTCGAGATGAACCATCACGCGCGCCTCGTGCTGTTCCTCCGCGCGAATGGCGTGATCACCGAGCTCGAGGCCGAGGAGTATCTCAATCCCGCCGCGCTCGGCGGTCAGGCGAGCTCCGCACAGCCGAACATGCAGGCACGCCATGCGGTGCGCGCCGGCATGGTCGCGCACGGCGTGACGCTCGGCATGCTCGCGCTGATGCTCGGCCTCATCCACGTCGCTCCGCTCGGGGCAACGCCGGACACGAAGATCGTCGCGACGCAGACGCCGGGCCGCGGCTACCTGCGCCTGCACGCATACCCGTGGGCGAAGATCTCGATCGACGGCAAGGAGATCGGAACCACGCCGCTGACCAAGGCGATCGAGGTTGCCGACGGCCCGCACACGATCCGGTTCGAGCACGACTGGTACGAGGCGGTCGAGAAGCCGATCGACGTCAGCGGCGGTAGCCCGGACGCCGCACCGGTGATCAGCGTCGACTTCATCAAGGACAACGCGAAGCCACGTGCCGGCAAGATCATCCCGGACGGAGTCGCACCGTGATCCGCATCCTCGTCGTGCTCGCGACGTTGCTTGCGTTGCCGCGCGCGCATGCCGACGCGACGAGCGACACGATGGTCTACAAGGTGCGGGCGAAGGACTCGCTCGGCCTGATCGCCGCGGAGTTCTACGGGGATCGCAACAAGGCGATCTTCATCATGGTCGCGAACAGGATGGAGCACCCGCGTCCTCTGAGGGCCGGCGAGCGGCTCAAGATCCCGGTGAGCCGCCAGGTCATCACGTCGCCTGGCGATACGTTCGAGTCACTCGCCAACGCGTACCTCGGCGACATCCGACGCGGCCCGTTCCTCGCCGAGTTCAACGAATTGTCTCCCGAGGACGGGCTGCCGAGTGGCACCGCGATCTCGATCCCGTTCACGGTGACGCACACCGCGCAGGCGACCGAAACGATCGCCAGCATCACGGCCGCGTACTTCGGTGACACCAGGAACGCCGGAATGATCCGCCGCTACAACTTCCTCGAGAAGGACTCGATCGACAAGGGGGACCACCTCTCGGTTCCGATCTTCAACGTGCGCCTCCAGGCCTCGAAGATGCCGTCCCTCAACGCGGACTCGAAGGCGCGGCGTGAGCGCCAGCAAACGGCGCAGGACCGGGCGGCCAAGGCGATCCCGGCCGCGAAGCAGGCGTGGCGCGATGGGGACTACACCGAGGTCAAGGGCGCTCTCGCGGAGGTCGAGCTCGACATCGACTATCTCGATCTCTCGCAGGCAGTCGAGGTCGGGATCCTCCTCGGCTCGCTGCATGTTGCGTTCAACGATCAGAAACCCGCGCTCGAAGCCTTCAAGCGCGTCGTCGACCGCAAGCCCACGCACCAGCTGACCGCGTACCTCCATTCGCCGAAGGTCCTCGCCGTGTGGAAAGAAGCCGGGGGGACCGTCACTGCGCCTGGCGCACCGTGATCCGCCAGCTCGCCGGAGCGCTCGTGCTCGTCGCGTGCGGGGGAGGATCGAAGGCGGTCCCAGTGGGCTCGCAGCTCGGCCCGGCACTCACGGCGGCGCTCGCGGCGGCCGATCAGGTCCGCGCGCCGTGGCGATGCGCTGCCCCCGATGGACCGCACGCTGCGGACACCACGATCGCCGTCGGGACGCACACGTGGAAGCTCGCCGGGCACACGCTGGCGCGCGAGGGCAAGGCGTCCGAGCTCGTCATCGGCGCGATCGCGGATGCTGGGGGCTCCGCACCGGAGACGCTTGGTGCGATCGGCCGACTTCGCACGAAGCTGGCGCGCGCTGATCTCGTCCTCGTGCTCGGCGGGATGGGCACCACGCAGGCGGAGCTCGAGGGAACACTCGGTGTCCTCGGCGACCGCTCCACGTTTCTGATCGTCGCTCTCCCGGGCGACCTCGAGGCGGTTCCGGCGCTCACCGCGGCCACGACCTCGCTGCGCGCCCGTGGTGTTCACCTGCTCGACGGCCGGTTGATCCACCGCATCGAAGTCCCAGGAGTGTCGATCGCAGCGATCGGCGGCGCCGGTGCACGTGGCCGACTCGTCGCCGCCGACGACGGCTGCGCCTACCGCGAGAGCGACGTCAGCGCCGCGCTGATCGCGCTGACTGCCCGCCCCGGGATCCGGATCGTCGCGAGTGCGGAGGCGCCGCGGTCAGTGCGCGACGGTGAAGCAATCGGCGAGCTGGCGCTGACCGCAGGAGCCGGCCACGAGATCGATGTGGCGCTCCATGGTCCACTCGGCCCCGGCGCTTCCCGCTCCCGGACCGGCTCGCGGACCGGCGACGCCGAGAGCCTCACGCCCGGGACCGTCGACGCCACGCCGAGGTTGCCCGGCCCTGCCACCGCACCGACCGCGGGTCTCCTGACCGTTTCGGGCCACAGCTGGACCTGGAAGCCGATCACGGACAGCGAGTAACCGGTGGCCTGAAGGCGGCTGTCGCCTTTGCGGCTCGCTGGCGTATCATCGAGCAGCGATGGTCTCGACATCCGCGCAGCCGATCGTTTGCCCGCGCTGCCGGACTGCGTGCGATGAGCCAGGGAAGTTCTGCCGGCATTGCGGTGCCGACATGCTCAGCCCGGCGTTCGCGCAGACCGGTCAGGTCGAGGCGATCGCGGATCGCCGGCTCACGGATTCGAACCAGGCGTGGCTCGGCAAGATCGTCGATGGACGCTATCGCGTGATCGAGGTGATCGGGCGCGGCGGCATGGGCGTCGTGTACCGGGTCGAGCACCTGCGGATGGGCAAGATCGCAGCGATGAAGGTGCTGCATCGCGATCTCGCATCGGATCCCGACGTCGTGCAGCGGTTCGAGCGCGAAGCCGCCGCGATCTCGCGCTTGCATCACCCGCACACCGTGCAGGTGTTCGACTTCGGTAATGCGCAGGGCAACCTCTATCTGATCATGGAGCTCGTCCGCGGGCTCGACATGGGACGCGTCGTGACCCGCGATGGCCCGATCCCATGGGCACGCGCAGCGCCGCTACTCGCGCAGATCTGCGGCGCGCTGCAGGAGGCGCACGAGCTCGGCATCGTCCATCGCGACCTCAAGCCCGAGAACGTTCTGATCACCCGCACCACCGGCGGCCGTGACTACGCCAAGGTGCTCGACTTCGGGCTCGCGAAGCTCGACCAGCGCGGAGTTCCCGACACCACAGACAAG
>JACCQV010000989.1 GCA_013813945.1 Deltaproteobacteria bacterium
CGACGGGCCGATGTGATCATGGACCCGCGCGTGGATCACGCCGACGCTCGTGGTGCCGAGCTTGCGCTCGACGGTGATCGAGGGCGCGACCGTATCGACCGCGATCTGCGCGGTCGCGAGCTGGACCTTGTCGGCAAAGGCGACTTCGCCTTGGCCGTGGAGGAGATCGAGGCGTCCGTCGTCGTTGAAGTCCGCGGCCGCGAGACCGAGCGAGCCCGGCGTATCGTTGGGCGTCGCGCCCGCGCTCAGCGTGAACACGCCGGCGGTGTTGATCAGCAGCCGATCGTTACCGAGGGTAGCGAGCAGGAGGTCGGCATCGCCGTCGGCGTCGGCATCCAGCCAGATCGCCGCGTTGTCGTCGGCATTCGCCGGATTCGCGGTACCCGCGAGCCGCGTCGCGGTCTCGTCTGCGAACACGCCCTGACCGTTGTTGACGAGCAGGTGCTCGCGAAACTGCGCTCCGTCGTTGATCGTGATCAGATCGAGATCTCCATCGGCGTCGATGTCCATCGGCTCGAAGTCGTAGTTGTTCGCGAACTGGGGCAGGGCGTTCGGGGCATCCGTGAAGTGCCCGGTGCCGTCGTTCGTGAAGAGATAGCTCGTCGTGCATCGCTTGCAGGCGACGAGCGCGTCGAGATCCCAGTCGTTGTCGACGTCGGCGAGCTCGACGTCCCATGACCACTTCATCAGGATGTCGGGCATGTGCGTCACCGTCGCCTCGGTGAACGTGCCCTGGCCGTTGTTGAGGTAGAGCCGCGTCCGCCCACCCGGATATCCAGCTGCGTCCGGCGAGATCGCGCCCCACTCGGCGAGCAGGAGATCGAGGTCTCCATCGCCATCGACATCACCGGCCTCGATATCGCCGATGCTCGTCAGCTGCTGAGGGAGCTGAGCGCTCGCATCGCTCCAGGTCCCTGCGTTGCGCGTGAACAGCTTGAGCTGGGTCTGGTAGGCGCCGCCGGTGATCAGATCGAGATCCTTGTCCCCGTCGAGATCGATCGCCTTGATCACGCGGGAGAGCCCGGTGAAGCCGAGAACCGCCTGCGCCGAGATCTCCGTGCAGTCCGGCGCGGCCGTGCCCCAGGTGCCGTTGTTCTTCCAGACCCGCACGGGCTCGGGGGTGCCGGCATTGTCGTAGTTGCCCCCGTTGGCGATCAACAGATCGACCTTGCCGTCGCCGTCGACGTCGCCGACATCGACCTTGTTGCTCCATTCAGCGGTCGTCCCGAGGCAGTCGGCGGTGGCGTCCTGCCAGCGCTGAGCAGCGGCATTTCCACCAGTTGCCACGATCACCAGCACGGCGGGCAGGTAGCGCATGTGACACGGAATCACATCTGCGAGGCCCGCGCATCGAAGTGAGAGGGGGATTGAGCGATCACGGTGTCCCGTCGGGGACGGCGCGAGTACCGTACCGCCATGAAACGGCGAACGTTCCTGACGGTCGCGGGTGGGGCCGGTGCAGCGGTCATGGTCGGTCCGTGGATGGGGCGCTCGCGTGCCGCGACCTTCGGCGCATTCCCGGATGGCACCGACACCGTTCAGCTCCCGGTCACGCAGCGCGCGAAGAAGGTCCTCGAGGTCTTCCTCTACGGCGGGCTGTCCCCGTGGGAGACGCTGTACCTGGTCCGCGACTACGGCCGGCCCGACGATCCGGAGACGCAGTATCGCAACACGATGTACTACGCGCTGCCGAACGGCACGGCGTCGGCAATGACGTCGTGCGGGATCACCGATCTGGATCGCACCTTCGGCGCGGATGCGAACAGCGCGAGCGTCGAGATCGGGCCGTTCGCGCATCGGCTGCACGCGCGTGGTGACGTGTCCAATCGGATGCGGCTCGTCGTCCAGCGTCACAACCTCGAGCCCCACGAGGCCGCGGTGCCGATGGCGCTGACCGGCCGTCCCGTCGGGCAGCCGAACGCGGCGGGCCTCGGCACGCACATCCAGCGTGCGCGCCTCGACCGGGGGGAGACACCGGGTCGCGCGTCGCCGCACTCGTACGTGTTCGCGACCGGCGGCGTGTCGAGTGACAACGTCTCCGCCGCGGCAGCCTCTGGCTCGCACATCGGCGCCGCGCGGCCGCTGATGATCAAGACCGACAACGCCTCGAAGTTCACGAACCTCCTCGCGCGCTCCTCGGTCGGAGCGAACCGCGCACAGCACGATGCGCTCGTCGGTGCGTACCTCGAGCAGTATCAGGCGCGGTTGACCTGGCCCGGCGCGGGCCGTGTCCGCAGCTCGCGGACCGACGATTTCGCGATCGCGTACGAGACCTCGAAGCGCTCCGACGCGATCCGGAACGTGCTCGCCGATGATCTGTTCATGACGCGCAACGGTACGTCGTGCGGCACCACGCGTCGCAGCCTGCCGCTGATGGGCCTGACCGCAGC
>JACCQV010000990.1 GCA_013813945.1 Deltaproteobacteria bacterium
TGCGCGAACTCGGTGCGGGCGCGCGCGAGCTCACCGCCCGCGACCGCGATCGCGATCCGCAGAGTCGCGGCTTCGAGGTCGGTCCCACGTACCTTGGCCTCGATCTCCGCCGAGTGGGTCTCACCAAGGACGAGCTGCGCATCGAGCTTGCGCGGACTCGAACCTGTCCGCGCGAGCTGCTCGTAGTTTTCGAGCGCCAGCTCGATCCAGTCGGTGCTCTCACCGGCCAGACCGATATAGTAGCGAGCCATCTCGTTGTCCCGGCGTGCAACGGCGTACTGCCACGCATGCACGGTCGCGGGTTTGAAACGCGCGTCGCGTTCGAGCGCGCTCTTGAAGTAGGCGAACCCCGCGTCGTGTCGACCGTCATGCCAGTTCGCCTCGCCGAGGTAGTAGCGAAGCTCGCGAGGCTCTGGTGCACCGGGCCCGGTGATCGCCTCGAGGGGCTCGAGTGTGGTGCGTGCGGTACGATAGTCGCCGGCGAGGAACAGCCCGATCCCGCGGACGAGCTCCTTGCGCGGTCCCGGCGGCGCGAGCTCGAGGGCATGCTCCGTCGCACGGACCACCTGCGCCTCGGGTGCATCCATCCACGCGAGCACCAGCGCGAGCGCATACCAGGCTTCGAACAGGGTCGGGTCGGCGACCACAGCTTGCTCGAAATACGGCCGTGCGGTCGTGAACCGTCCAGACTCGAGCACGGGCGCACCTTGCCGATAGAACATCTGCGCACGCGATCGGTTGGGCGCGAGGTCGAGCCGAACGTCGCTGCCGGGTGCGACCGCGCCGAGCACCGCAACCGCGATCGAATCGAGCACGAGCGGGAGCGTCGCGCGCTCTGCCTTCACCGTGGTCACGCGCGTGCCTGTCGTGGCGTCGACGATCGTCACGTCGGCCCGCAAGACAGCGCCGGACTCGACGATGCTCCCGCTGACCAGATATCGTGCGGCGACGCTGCGCGCCGCTTGCGGATCGTCTGTGTCGACGGCCGTGCCGATGATGCGTGCGCCCTCGGCGGCTCCGAGCAAGTGCGCGAGCACATCGGCGATCGCGAACGAATCGGGAGGTTCGACGCCGTAGGTCGCCATCTGGATCGAAAACGGAGCGATCGCGATCGCCAGCTCGGTGGCTGCGACAGCGCGGCCGGCAACGGGAGCAGGACGCTGCAGCCACCACCCCGCAACCGCGAGCCCGCCAGCGAGCAGGACGAGCAACCCGATGATGGGCCACCTCGATCGAGACGCGCCACGCGTTGTCACCGTGACCGGACGTGCGAGTGCGCTCGCAATCTCGTCGAGACTTGGCCGCTCCGCGGCGTCACGCGCCAGCATGCGATCCAGCAGTGCGCCGAGCGGATCATCGAGCTTCGGTGGTGGACCCTCGATCGTGAGTGCGATCACCTCGACGAGTGTCGTTGCCGCGTACGGCCTGCGCCCCGTGAGGCACTCGTGCAGCACGACACCCAGGCTGAAGATGTCACTCTGCGGTGTCGAGACCTCGCCGAGCAACACCTCCGGAGCCATGTAGGCTGGCGTTCCGAACATCGTCTGAGTGCCCGCACTCACCTCCGTGTCCATGCCGGTGAATGCGCCGTCGGGCGGTAACGTGCGACGCAGCGTCTCGACCACTTCGCTCGCCGTCACTGCGCGCGGAGATCGGCCCGCCTCGTGCTCGAGTCGGCGCGCGATCCCGAAATCGACGACCTTGACCTCGCCCCCATCCGTGACGACCACGTTCTCCGGCTTGATGTCGCGGTGGAGAATTCCTGCGCGATGTGCGGCACCCACGGCACGTGCGACTTTCACGCAGATCGCCAGCAGCTCCGGTCGCGGTGCTCCAGCGATCAGCACGTCGCGCAGCGTGCGCCCAGGCAGGTACTCCATCGCAATGAAGTCCTGTCCTTCGTGCTCTCCAATCTCGAACACCGTCACGATACCTGGATGGCTCAGTGCCGCGAGGGCGCGCGCCTCGTCACGCAAGCCGGTGCGCGTCGTCTGGCGATGTAGCAACTTGAGAGCTACGTCGCGCTCGAGCGTTGGATCATGCGCGAGGAACACATGTCCCATCCCGCCATGGCCGAGCTGGCGCAGCACGCGATAGCGACCGATTGTGTCCACTCGCCCCCACTCTATCGCGAGCGCAGTGGAGACAAGTTGCGTTCACTCTGGAAGGCGCCCCACAACACTGCCGACGCTTGAAACGATTTGTGTTCTTTGTCTTGTCATCAGTCGCGCAGCACCGTATTTCGAGAGTGTGGGGGTGTGGAGATGAGGCATCGGAGGGGCAGCGGGCATGGTGACGATTCGAGCCGTCGAGACCTCATCGAGCCGCGCATCGAACCCACAGGGCGGTTCGCACGCGGGAGTGTGACGTCGATGTCTGCGGCGTCGACCGATCCTCCGCTCGACGAGACTCTCGTGGTCGCGAAAGCAATCCAGGACACGATCACCCAGGCCCTCAGCGAGCTGCACCTGATGTCGGAACGCGCGGGAGCAGCAGGCTCTGCGATCACACACGGGATCGAGCGCAGCTTGCTCGCACTGCTTCCTGCACAGCGGATGGCTGCGGAGATGGCGGATCTGGCGCAGCTCGATGCGCGGCGGCTGCTCCTCCGGCGCGAGCCTGCGGAGCTTGGTGAGCTGTTGACCGAGACCGTCGACCACTGCGTGTTGCCGCACCAGCGGCGGGCCGTGCAACTCGACCTTCGCACGACCACGAAGCTCCGGATCGACCGCGAGAGGATCCAGCGCGTGATCGCGAGCTTCCTGCACTCGGCCATCACGTATGGCTATCCTGTGTCGCCCATCGTGATCCGGCTCGAAGAGGAAGATCGTCGAGCGTGTGTATCGATCTCCGATGTCGGCCCAGGCCTCACGGCTACTCAATCGCGCGCGATCTTCGAACGTCGTAACCCGGCCGCTGCGCGCACCCAACCGATCGGGCTCTACATCAGCCGGAAGATCGTCGAGGCGCATGGCGGCGAGGTCGGAATCGATTCCACACCCTCGGTCGGTGCGACGTTCTGGTTCGCGCTACCCGTCACACCGTGATCGAGGTCTGATCCGAGATCCTGCGCGACCTGTGAGCCGTTACTCGCTGCGCGACGTGGGCAGCTCGCGGACCACCTCGCGCGGTGACTTGTCCAGACGCAAGCCCTGGAACGACGGATGGCGAAGCCGCCCATCGGCGGTCCACTCAGAGAACGCGATCTCGGCGACCAGCTCGGGCGCGACCCAGTGCCGCGGACCGGTCAAGGTCTTCGCTGGCACCGGATCGAACGGCGATGCCGTCTGCTCGATCGCCGGCGAGCGACTTGTACAGCTCGGCGAGCACCTTCATCGAGAACCCGGTGCCGACCTTCCCATGCTCACGGTCAATGCAGCTAGCGTGCCCGCACTGGCAGGTCGTATGGCCTGGCGCGTCGCGTAGCGTCGGCGAGAACGGGAGGTGCAGTCGGCGACTATCACTTCTCGATCGAGTAGCGGCTAGAGATCGCGCGAGCGCCGGATCGCAACCTGCAGATCGCCGCCGGTCGCGAACAGGGTCTTGATCCCGTGGACAGCTGCGATCTCGTTTGCGAGCCACTCCGCCGTCTCCACGGAGTGCTCCGCGTCGATCGCGTGTGCCTGCAGAAGGCCGCCGAGCTGGTAGCTGATCTCGTCGAGGTTCGGACCGGGTCCGAGCTCGATGAGCTCGCGGACGTGAAGAATGTCGAGGAGCCGGCGCGCCCACGCCGATAGCTCGATCGGCCCGAGCGGTGCCTCGAGCTCGATCTCGGACGTCACATCCTCTGCGCCCTGGACCTCGAGTGGGATCGGCGCCGCCTGCGACAGGCTCGTCTTGTCGAGGTCGTTGTGGACGTGTGAGCGAACGGCGAGCGCTGCCTTGCGGTCGACGTCGCCCATCATGAGCAGCAGACTCGGGATCCGACCCTCGACCGGAATGTCACCGAGGTCGGAGTGCTCCACGAACCGCACCATCGCGCGGCGCGCGTACTCCCAGGACACGCAATCCGACCACGGTACCGCGAGGTTCTTGCCCTCATGATCGGGGAGCTCGAACGACTCGGTGAGGGTCTGGTCGCCCGTCGAGGTCGCATATCCGTCTGCGGACTCGACGACGTAGAGCGCACAGCGATCGCGCCACAGCGCGGCGACGAGCTGGTCATCGGCAGCAGACCACAGGCGAAGCAGGCGGGGCTTCTCCAGCGAGGCGTCGTGCAGAAGGTCGAGCGCACGTAGCAGCTCGGCCTCGCTGCGCACCGAGAGCGCATCGTCGGCGTACTCACCCCAGATCAGGAGCGGCTCGCCGACCGGGGTTCGCCGCGAGGTCCGCACGATATCGAACCGCTCACCTTCGGCTTCGATCAGGAGCCCGTCTGCGATGTCGCGGATCTGCGCTTCCTTGAGCACGAGATCCCAGCGGTGATGGCCGTCATTGGTGATGTACTTGAATCGGAACGTGTCGATGCCATCGATCCGTCCGCCGTACCCGCACTCGGCGTCGAGTGCGTCCTCCGCGTCGAGGAACCGATCGTCCGTGGACGTCTCGAGGTAGACGACCACGGACTTCATGAACGCACGAAAGTCTTCGGGGATCAGGAACGTCGACATGGCGCAGAGCCCGGCGGCCATGGTAGCGCAGCACGTACAGCCGTTTGCGAGCGAGGACCACATAGATGTGGCGGGATCCCGATCGCGGAATCAGGCACGTCGCTCGCAAGAATCCCAGGCGAAGCATCCACAAGGAGCACGTCATGGGCGAAGTGAAAGAAAAACGGGACAAGAAGATCTCGGTGTTCGGGTTGTTCAACGACGAGGACGCTCTCAGCCGCGCGGTCGACGCGCTCAAGGCCGCGGGGTTCCGCAACGAAGACATCTCTGCGCTGCTCCCGGATCGCAGCCAGACCAAGACGTTCGCGCACGAGAAGCATACGAAAGCGCCGGAGGGCGCGGCGATCGGTGCGACAGCGGGCGTGGTGTCCGGTGGCGCACTCGGATTATTGCTGGGGCTCGGGATGATCGCGATCCCAGGGCTCGGTGCGTTTCTCGCAGCCGGACCGATCATGGGCGCGCTCGCCGGAGCGGGTGTCGGTGGCGCGGTCGGCACGCTGACCGGAGCACTCGTCGGCATGGGGATCCCCGAATACGAGGCGAAGCGCTACGAGTCGTACATCAACAAGGGTGGCGCGCTGCTCTCGGTGCATTGCGATGATCGAGAGTGGGGACACAAGGCGCGCTCGATCCTCGATGGCTTCGGCGGGCACGACATCGACACGGCGAGGGAGGCCGCGGCCGAAGGCCCGAAGATGGAGCGGCATCGCGAGATCAAGAGCTAGGCGCTCGCTTCATACCCCGGCGAACCACTCGTAGCCCTTGTTCTCCCAGTAGCCGCCGGTGCGCCGGTCGATGAAGTTCACCTCGGTCAGGTACTTCACGAGCTTGTAGCCGAGCTTCACGGACCCGTAGAGCCGGCACGGTGCTCCGTGCTTCGCGCTCAGCGGCTGACCGTTCATCTGGTAGGCGACCATCGTCTGCGAGTGGAACGCGCTCGCGCGATCCCAGCTCGACCAGTAACCGCGTGACTCGAAGCTCGGCGCATCGAACGAGCGGAACTCGACGTAGGCCGTCTCCTTCGCACCGGCGAGCTTCGCCAGCTCGGAGATTGCGACACCTCCCCAGTCCGCTACGGCGGTCCAGCCTTCGACACAGTGATGCCGGATCCGCGCATCGATCCGCGGCATCCGGCGCAGGTCGTCGAGCGAGAGCTTCAGCGGTTTGCTGACCATGCCGCTGATGGTCAGGTACCAGTCGTGTGGCACCTGCGGGATCGCCGGTGCGACGTGATAACCGGGGAACGCTTCGAGTGGCGTGAGCTCGAGGTCCTCACTCGCCGCGCGATCCGAGAGCAGCACGCCCTCGACGTTCTCGTTGAAGCGCTCGACCGCGCCCAGTGCTCCCTTGTGCGGCTTGCGGGTGTCGCACGCGACGAGCCCGAGGCCAGCGAGCGCGCGAAACGCATCGCGCCGCCTCACGCGTCCTCTCGCTTTCCGCCTGTGATCATCTCCGGGAATTTGCGCCAGTGGACGATCACCATGATCACGTGTCCGATCACGAACCCGAACAGACCGAGCATCGCGAGGAAGTGGATGACCCGCGCGCCGTCGAAGCCGCCCATCAGCCATGTCAGCCTGTGCAGCTGCACCGGCTTCCACATCGCAAGGCCGGAGAGCACCTCCGCGATCCCGAGGACGAGCGCACCGGTGTACGCGGCACGCTGCAGCCGGTTGTAGCGCTGGCGCGCCTGATTGCGCCACAGCAGCCGACGCCGCCACTCACCCGATGCAGCGAGGTAGATGACGTAGATCGCCGCATTGATCACGAGCACCCACATGAACGCGAAGTGAAGGTGGCGCGCGCCGGCGAGCCAGCCGCCCGCCCGGATCCACTCCGGCGGCATCCACCCGGAGAGCGGCACCCAGTCGTAC
Organism: Deltaproteobacteria bacterium; assembly: GCA_013813945.1. GTDB lineage: Bacteria > Myxococcota_A > Polyangia > Haliangiales > Haliangiaceae > JABFXX01. The sequence goes on from JACCQV010000990.1 coordinate 6,485, forward strand.
TCGGCGCCGCGCGGTCCGAAGAACGGATAGGCCAGAAAGATCTGCAGCCCGCTCATCGCGAGGATCGCGAGCACGGGCACGTTGATCCAGTGCGTGATCCGGATCAGCAGTGGCTGCGGCCTGCGCGGCTTCGCCATCGGAGATCGCTAGAGACGCACCGAGTAGACGAAGCTCGCCTTCGGGAACCGCAGGAAGCGCTCGGAGATGATCGTGTGCGGGACGCGTGGCCCGTCGACGTACTTCTTCGCGAGGGCGTCCGCCGCCTTCTTGTCACCGCGTGACTTGATGCGCGCGACGACCTTCATCATCTCGTTGACGGCTGGAATCACCTTCCCCGGATGAATGATGAGTGCGCCCTTGTCGGTCCCGTTGGCTGCCGTCGCCTTCGCGTCCCAGGTCAACGCACCCTTGTCGAGCAGAAAGCCGATCTGGATCGCGGCCAGGTTCGAGTACGCCTTGCGCTCGCCGGTCGCGGTGTACATGCCCTGCGAGATGTGGCCCATCGCCCAGACGATCGAGTCCGTGAAGCTCTGCGCCGCGAGCTCGTCGGAGATCACACCTTTCTTGCGCAACATCTCGAGGAGGAACAGCGCAGCGGTCTGCGCCTTGAGCTCCTCGAAGACGGAGGCCATGGGGCCGCCGAACACGTCGCCGGCCTTCTTCCCGGCTACCTTGTACTCGTGCGCGGGGCCGAGGTTGTGCGCTGCCTCGTGGAGGATCGTCGAGAGGAGGCCGGGCTCCTGCGTGCCGGTGTAGTTCTTCATGCTCGCCGCATCGAGCATGCTCTCGGCCTGCGAGCG
>JACCQV010000994.1 GCA_013813945.1 Deltaproteobacteria bacterium
GTGCCGGACACTCGGCTCCTCCAGTAGACAGTTGGCGTAAATCGGGAGCGTCCCCAATCCAGCTAATCATTTCGCGCTGCTGGACGAAATAGATGTCGTAAGTCGGGAGCGTCCCTAGCTCAGTCACACGCGCCGGACTGGCACACACACGGACCGGAACATTGATTGACGATCGAGCCGGTCGTGAAGAAGTCGCGGATCTGCCGCCGGGTCGCGGCCTGATTGCGCGTCAGGTTGTGCATACCGTTGTCGGGTGCGGGGACGTTGGTGCGGGGGACCGGCGGTGCACCCCCGTCCATGATCACCAGCGCGCTGCCGCTCGCGAGTGGGGAGGTCTGAACGGTGATGCCCCACGGCGTCTGCGGAGAGGGGCCGAGAATGGGGATCCCCATCGACCGCGCCTGCCAGTAGCTGCCGAGGTTCGGCACCTGCTCGTCGCCGAGTGCGATCTGCATCAGCAGTTGCTTCGCGGGTACGCCGGTGGGTGCGCCTGCGAGCACGGTGTTCGCGATGCCGGAGCCCTCGACCTTGTCCCACCGCATCTGGAACAGATTGATCGCGAGCGTCAGGTCGAGTGCATCGGGATACGCGCCGTTGAGAATCGTGCGATACGTCGGCCAGTCGTTCGAGCGATCGAGCAGCAGCGAATAGTTTGCGCCACCGACCGCGAGCACCGCACGCGTGACGGTCGGCTCGTACGCCATCACGGCAGTGCCGAAGATCGCGCCCTGCGAGATGCCGTAGTAGTACACGCGCGTCGCATCGACGAGCTTCTTGGTTCCGTCGACGAACAGCGTGTCGGCGAACGTCGACCGCATCGCCGTGACCAGCGCGACGTGGTTGACGATGCCCTGGTGCAACACCTCGAACACTTCGTCAGAGCGCGTGATCTCGTTCAGGGCGCCAGCGATCGCAGGCAGGTCCATCGTCGACATGCCGCGCATGTCGGTTCCAACGAACACCATGCACAGCTCCGCGGCGGTGGTGCGCTGGACTCCACCCGCCGTCTCGCCGGAGTCGCCCATCAAGCCGTGCGCGTAGATCACCATGCCGACCGGCACGAGCGACGTGTACGCGCACGCTGGAACGATCGCGGTGAACGGGATGCGATAGAAGCCCTGGACCTCTGGCAGACCCTCTCCGTCACGCGCGATCTTGGTGCCGAACGTGAACCGCCCGGTGTTCGTCAGCAGCAGGGGCGCCTCGACGGTGCCCGTGATCTTGCGCCGGATCTGGACCCCATCCTCCGGCGTGTCCGACGTGATCGTGTACGCGAGCGGGTGCGTCGCCATCGCGGCGACCGCGCGATCGCGTGCGGTGGTCATGTCGCGGCGCAGCCATGCATCCGACGCGACCGTGAAGTCCCACGCGACGACGAGCTCGTCCGCGGGAACCCCGGCGGCATCGAGCGCATCGAGTACCTCGCCGAACCGCGGGCGCATGTCCTCGAGTAGCTCGTGATCCGTGCTCTTTCCATCGCGTAACGCCGCGAAGCCGGGAGGCACCGCGAGCTCCTCGCCATCGGCCGCGAGGACGCGGTTGGTGATCGCGACCGCGTAGCGATGGCCGCCGATCAGCCGCGCCGCCGGTCGCAGCATCAGGGCCTGCGCGTCGAGCGACTCCGCCTGCGCATCGATCTCGGCAAAGTGTGCGACCCGCTGGCCGGTGGTCATGTCGAGGATCACGGTCGGGCTGTTCGCCGCCAGTGAGAGATCGAAGTTGTCGACCGGTGGAAGCCCTTGCGGCGACACGCCGCCGGGGAACGACATCACCATCGGCGCCGCGGGAGAGAATCCATCCGCCACGTTCCAGCCGCTCGGATCGGTCTCGATGTCGTCGATGTTGACCGGGAGCGTCCCGGGGCGGATCGCGAGCCGGCGGCCAGTCGCGGTGCTCGGATCGTCGACCTCGAACGCCGAGCTCGGCCACGGGGTCATGCACGCGTTCGCGCCGAGCGGATTGCAGTCCGCATCGATCGGCAGCGAGGTGTCGCCGCTGCACGCCGTCACCACGCCGACGAGCAGGCAGAAGACGGTCCGCATCGTCGGCACGCTACACGGTTTGCGCTATAACCGCGCGGTGCGCCACGCCCTCGTGCTCGCGGTGATCTTTCTCGTGGGCCACGTCACGGGCTGCGGTAACCCCGCGCGCAAGGGTCCGACAGGTCCGGGCGGTCAGGGATCCGGAGCCGGTGGCACGAGCGGAACGGGTGCGACCACCGGCTCGGGTGGAGCCGCACTCGTCGCGCGCGATGTTGGCTGCCCGGCTCCGACCTGCGCGTTCCACGCTGGTGGTTCGGGCTACTTCGTGTGCACGAGCAGCGGCTCTGGCTCGTGCTTCCACTTCGGCCCGCCGTGCACGCCCGCCGATGCCTGCATGTACGATCCGGGCGATCGCACGTACAAGCAGTGCACCAAGCCGAGCGAGGGCAAGTGCGAGACGTGGGGCACGGCGTGCGCTCCCGCGACCAAGTGCATGGTCGATCCGAAGGACGGCTATCACCGCCGGTGCGACGAAGCATCGGGCGGAACGTGCAAGAAGCTCGGCGCCCTCTGCGCTCCGTGACGGCTACACGTTCTCGCAGATCGAGCCGATGAACTTGTAGACACCAAGCTCGTTGAAGATCAGCGGACCGTTGATCTCGACGCTGAGCTCGACCAGCTCGCTCTTCTTGCCGCCCTTCACCCACACCGGCGATCTCGATTTCGGTTCGCCCATGCCGTTGTCGGCCGTGTAGACGAGGCGCAGATCGCCGGTCTTCGTCGAGAACACCTGACCGCCGCTGTCGGTGGCAACATCCGTCAGGGCCAGGAGCTTCATTCCGCCCTTGCGCCCGACGAACACGCGGAAGCTCTTGCCGCCGTGAACCTTCGAGAGCCGGTCGACGAAGTAATAGACACCGCTGTCGTCGCGCGCCAGCAGGTGCGGGACGCGCACCATCCCGGGGCTCACGAACGTGTACTTGTCGAGGACGAGCTTCGCCTTGTCCCCGGTCACCTGAGTCAGCACGGAGTCGTCCTTGAAGTCGCACGACTTGAAGAACGTGCCGTCCTTCTTGCGCTCGATCGCGCCGGGACGCGCTTCGGGGATCCGCGGCGCCCAGATGCTCATGCTCCAGGCATCGCCGTTCGCGCCGAAGGAGTCCTTGATCTGCTCGTAGAGGATCTTGCCGGTGCCGTACCAGGCCCGCACCTCGGTGGTTGCGGTCGGGGGGAGGACCACGTAGGTGCCGCCCGCCGAGTCCTTGAGCACGATCAGCTGGTCCTTGAACGGCTTGATGTCGACGGTGAGCGGCTTGGGGTCCTTCGGCTGCGCGCCGGCAACGGCTACCGCGCAACCAAGAACGCCCACAATGACCCAACCTCGTGCACGCATCGGTGTCTCATTATACGCTCGTGCGAATGGCGAATTCATCCGCCCGCTCGGTCATCGATGTGGGGTCGGTGATCGCCGACACCTACAGGATCGAGGCCCTGATCGGGCGCGGTGGGATGGGGTCCGTGTTCGTGGCGACCCACAACCGGCTGCCCGGCAAGAAGGTCGCGATCAAGCTCCTGCATGCGGAGCTCCACGATGACGAGGTGATGGCGCGATTCCGCCGCGAAGCCGAGATCGCATCGCGGCTCGGACACCCGAACATCGTGGCGGTGCATGACTTCAACATCATGCCGGACGGCACGCCGTATCTCGTCCTCGATTATCTCGAGGGCCAGACGCTGGCGCAGAAGATCAAGGGCGGGCCCATCCCGCTCGAGCAGGTGATGTCGATCGTCCGGCAGGTCGGATCCGCACTCGCCGCTGCGCACCGCGAGGGCATCGTCCATCGCGATCTCAAGCCGCAGAACATCTTCCTGATCTCGACCGAGGTCGACGGCCGTCTGGTCGAGATCGCGAAGGTCCTCGATTTCGGCATCTCGAAGATCGTTGGCTCGACGACCGTCAAGACGCAGGAGAGCACCCTGCTCGGGACACCGCAGTACATGGCGCCAGAGCAGGCGACGGGGCAACACGACCATGTCGACCAGCGGACCGACGTGTTCGCGCTCGGTGCGATCGTCTACGAGATGCTCAACGGGCATCCGGCCTTCGCGGGTGCCTCGATCCCCGAGGTCGTGTTCAAGGTCGTCTACGAGCAACCCGCGCCGATGAACGCGACGATTCCACCGGCGATCTCCAGTGCGGTGAAGCAGGCGATGGCCAAGCCGGCAGGCGAGCGATTCGCGACCGTCGGCGGCTTCGTCGAGGCGCTGACCGGGGTCCCGCTCGCGAACTTCCGCGGACCGGTCTCGACGATGCCGGAGGTCGGCCTCGCCACCGGGAGCAAGCGGCTGTCGAATCAGGAGGCCCTCGCGAACACGATGGGCTCGGGCGACTACACGCCGCCGCCGGCTGCGGTGGTTTCCGGTCCACCCGTGGCCGGCTCGGCGCTGACGGTCGCCACGCAGTCGGGGCCCGTCGACATCGGCAGTGCACGCACG
>JACCQV010000998.1 GCA_013813945.1 Deltaproteobacteria bacterium
GGCCACACCTGCTTGCAGACCTCGGCGTCGTTCTCGACGGTGGTGCCGAGCTGGATCTGGAGGACGCGCGCCTGCGCGGTCGCATACGTCACGAGCGGGCCCGCCGGGTCCTTCTCGAGGTACATGCAGAAGTACTTCAATGCTTCGACGGGCTTGGCGGCCTGCTGGTACTCGGTGCCGACGTTCGACAGCAAGGTCGGTAGCTCGACGACGGCATAGGCCTTCAGGTAGAGGTCGATCGCCGCGAGGTGCTGCTTGTCCTGGCTCTTCGCGATCGCCTGCTTGACCAGCTCGTTCGCCTGTTGCTTCTCGGACGGCGTCGGCGGCTTCGGCTGCGCCAGGACGGTGCCGGCGAGCAGCGAGGACACCAGCACTGCGGCGACGACGCGTGATGTCCCCAGCATGCGGATCAGCGTATCACGCTGGCCTAGGCGCCAGATGCGGGAACAGAGGACCGAGCTTGGCGACCACCTCGTCGTGCACGAGGCTGTTCGATGCGATCAGACCGCGCCGGTGCTGCAGCTCGGTCCGGTAGTCGATGGCGCGACCGAACAGGTCCGTGAGCTTGCCGCCCGCGCCGGCGAGGATCGCCTCCGGCGCGCACGAGTCCCACGCCTTGGTCTTCGCCGCCGGGTTGACGTAGAGGTCGCGCGAGCCATTCGCGATCAGGCACAGCTTCACGCCGACCGATCCGACGTTGAGCTCGTTGTCGATTCCAAGCTCGGCCTTCACGCGATCGATATCTGCGCTGCGGTGCGACGCCGATGCAACGAGCCGCGCATCCGCCGCTGCCGTGACGGTCGACACCGCCAGGCGCTGCACCGCACCGCTGACCGCGACGTGCGCACCACCGTCAGGGGTCGCGAAGAACATGCGATCCAGCGTCGGCTGATACACCACGCCGAGGACCGGCACACCGTCGAGGACGAGCCCGATCATCACGGCAAACCCATCGCCGCCGCGGATGAAGTCCTTCGTGCCATCGATCGGATCGATGAGCCACACCCGTGGCGTGTCGAGCATCGACGCGCTGGATGGCAGCTCCTCGGAGATGATCGGATCGCCAGGGAACGCGGCCGCGAGGCCGGCAACGATCAGCTCGCTCGCGCGGCGATCCGCGGCCGTGACCGGCTCGTCGCCCGGCTTCATGTCGACGACGAGCTCGCCGGTCCGCAGCCGGACGACCTCGGTTCCCGCGATCCGCGCGAGCTCGATCGCGCGCACGAGCTCACGCCCGAGGGCACCATCCTCGCCCGGTAGCGCCGCCGGTTTCAGTTGCTACCGCCGGATGGCCACAGCAGCTGCTTGGCTTCTTCGACAGTGGCGACCGTGCGGCCGGCCATCTTCGTCATCTCGACCGCAGCCGCGACCAGCTCGCCGTTGGACTTCGCCATCTCGCCGTTCGGGAGATAGAAGTTGTCCTCGAGCCCGACGCGGAGGTCGCCGCCGAGCGAGAGCGCGGCCATCGCGAGCTTCCACTGCTCGCGGCTGATGCCGATCACCTTCCACCGCGAACCAGCCGGGACCTGCTCGGCCTGGAACGCGAGGTGGCGCGCCGTCGCCGGAATCCCGCCGAGCACACCCATGATGAACGAGAAGTGGTACGGCGCCTCGATCAAGCCCAGCTCGGCAAGGACCCGGTGCGAGTTGGTGTGGCCGATGTCGAAGCACTCCATCTCGGGCTTCACGTTGTGCTGCTTCATCGCCTTCGCGAACGTGATGATGTCGTCGAACGAGTTCGTGAACACGAACTGGAACGCGAACTGCTGCCTCTCGGAGCTCCACTTCGCGTAGTTCATCGAGCCCATGTTGAGCGCGGCCACGTGCGGGCGCTGCGACAGGTGCGTGATCCGCTCCGACATCGGGCCCGCGCCGCCGGTCGACCAGTTGATCAACACGGGGCAGCGCTTCTTGGTCTCCGCCATGATCTGCGCAAACGTGTCGTTGTTCCAGGTCGGCGAGCCGTCGTCGTTGCGCGCGTGGACGTGGACGATCGCGGCGCCTGCCTCGTACGCGCGCCGCGCCTCCTCGGCGATCTCGACCGCTGTGTACGGGATCGCCGGGCAGTGCTTCTTGGTGGTGACGGCGCCGGTCAGGGCGCAGGACAGGATGACTTTGCCGTCGGCGGACACGAGCTGGAGACTCGGCCGGGGGCACCCCGGAGTCAAGTGACGTTGGCGTTACGTCCGAACGCGAACTCGGGTATCTCGGAGAGGTGCTCGATGATCCGCGCGCGTGGGTGCGCCTCGACGAAGGCGCGCTCGTACGGTGGTGTGCGATCCGTGGCAACCAGGCCGACGCGTGCGCCCAGCGCCAGCGGCATCGCGAGGTCGAGCTCGAAGATGTCACCGATCACGACGAGGTCCGCGAAGGTTGCGCCCGCGGCGTCGAGGAGCTCCTTGATGATGTCGTGATACGCGCGCCGCCGCAGCAGCACCGGGCGATCGAGACCCGGCACCTCGAGCTCCGTCGGGGCGCCCTCCCACGTGTCCTCGACATCGAACTTGCGGGCGTGGCCGCGGACGCGCGAGGTCAGCCAGGCAATCCCCGAGGTCTCGCGATCGAGCATCGCGACCTTGCCCGCGACGGCGTGCGTGTCCGAGTTGGTGACGATCCAGGCATCGGTGCCGCTGATCGCGCGCAGCACGTCGCCCGCTCCGGCGCGGAACACGGGATGTCCGAGCGTCTTGGCGTAGTTGTACTTGTAGAGAACATTGCCGAGCAGGCGGCCGCGATCGATCGCGCTCGGCATCACATCGAACTTGTCGAGGATGCGGTGCGCGATCGGCACCATGCGCAGATAGGGATCGACCGTCGCGGGTGCGACCGCGCGCCCCATCCACAGGAACGGATGCGACGCGGGCGCGAGCAAGAGCTCCGCCTCGACCTCCTCGGCCATCGCGAGCACCTCGGGATCGCCCGCGGCCCGGCCGACCATCGCGGCCAGATCGTCCAGGTAGCCGTCGCGGAACGGACGGCCCTCGGCCTCGGCATCGGTCATCGTGCCGTCGAAGTCCAGGACGAGCACCGTCATCTCGCGCGACCGTACACCATCGCTCGGATCACTTCGACCTCTGCTCGTAGACTCCGTCCCAGTCATCTGCCGGAGGTGCCGCCGCCAGCTCCGCGCAGCGTGCCGCCAGGATCACCGCGACTGGATCCCCGTGCAGTGATGCGAACGCCTCCTGCGCGGGGCGGAACTCGCGGCGGCGATAGCTCGCCAGGGCCCCCGTGAATGTGGCGTCCACGACCGTGCCCGTGCGGCCGACCAGCTCGAACACCGGCACGGCTCCGGCACGGCCCTTGACGCGAACCAGGTCGATCTCGCGAAACACGAACCGATCGCCCGCCGCCTGCGCGGTCGACTCTCCGACGAGGATCGAGATCCCGTATTCCTTGGTCAGTGCCTCGAGCCGCGCGCCGAGGTTCACCTGATCGCCGAGCACGGTGTAGTCGAAGCGCGCGGCCGACCCCATGTTGCCGACGGCCATCGCACCGGTGTTGATCCCGATCCCGATCGCGACCGCGGGCTTGCCGGCCTTCGCCCATACCTTGTTGAGGGCGATCAGCGTCTCCTGCATCTCGAGCGCGACCTCGCACGCGCGCGTCGCGTGATCGGTCATGTCGACCGGCGCGCCCCAGATCGCCATCACGGCGTCGCCGATGTACTTGTCGAGCGTGCCGCCCGACGCGAGCACGAGATCCGTCATCGGCGTCAGGTACTCGCTCAGGAAGCCCGCGAGCTCCTCCGGCGGCATGCCCTCGCTGAAGTTCGAGAACCCGCGGAT
>JACCQV010001010.1 GCA_013813945.1 Deltaproteobacteria bacterium
CTCGGCCATCCGAACATCGTCGAGTCGACGGACATGGGGTTCACGAACCACCACGTCCCGTACATCGTGTTCGAGTACCTCGAGGGCGCGCTGCTCACCGACGAGGTCTATCGGGTCGGTGGTCTGCCCGTCCGCCGCGCCGTCTGGATCGCGCAGCAGATCGCCTCGGCCCTGCACGCCGCCCACAACGCCGGCATCGTCCACCGCGACCTCAAGAGCGACAACGTCTTCCTGACCGACAAGGATGACGCCCTCGACCATGTGAAGGTTCTCGACTTCGGTATCTCGCGCTTCCTCGAGGCAGAGGACGAGCAGACCCGCCGCGGCATGGTCATGGGCACGCCCGAGTTCATGGCGCCCGAGCAGATCACGGCGCCGGACTCGGTCGACAAGCGCGCCGACATCTATGCGCTCGGCGTGATCCTGTACGAGATGCTGACGGCGCGCCGGCCGTTCTCGAACGACGAGGATCCGCGGGCGCTGATGCACCGCATCGTCAACAACGCTCCGCCGCCGCTGCAGCGCCCCGAGGTGCCGCACGCGATGGCGCAGATGATCCTCGAGAAGATGCTCGCGAAGGATCCGGCCCAGCGCTACCAGTCGATGATCGACGTCGAGGCGGCCCTCGACTCGTTCGTCACCCAGGACGGTGGCAAGACATCGCGCCGCAGCCGCCCTCTCGCGGCGCAGGCAGATGCGGCCGATCGAGCGCGCAACTCGGATCTGATCCCACGCTCGGCGCAGATGCTCGACACGCCGTGGCCCCCGCAGTCGCCCACGCTCGACAAGCCGCTGCAGAACGTCATGCTGCCGCCGCCGCCGTCCTCGCGCAAGCCGTGGATGATGTACGGCATCGCCGCCGCTGGCCTGCTCGTCGGTGGAATCGGCATCGCGATGGCGATGCGCGGTGGTAACGAGAGCGCGCCGAAGACCGTGACCAGCGAGCTTCCGCCCGCTCCGGTCAACCCGCTGCCCGCCGCCTCGACCACGCCCGCCCCCAAGGAGAGCGCTGCGAAGGTCGCGATCGAGCTCAACGCGAACGTCCCGAACGCGCGCGTCACGTTCCGCCGCCGCGTCGCGGCGGCTCCGACGACCATGCAGATCACGCCGAGCGACATCGTCGAGCTCGTCGAGATCTCGGCGCCCGGCTACAAGACCGTGCGCTACTGGCTGACGTTCGATCGCCCGACGACGCTCAACGCGAAGCTCGTCAAGGGAACGGGTCTCGACGAGGCCTCCGAGGAGGCGACGCTCGTCGCGCTCGGTGAGGTTGCCGCACCGAGCCGTCCGGCGATCACGACCAGCGCGCAGCCCGCCGTTGCGATCGCGAAGCCGGAGCCCAAGGCCGAGCCCGTGAAGGCCGAGCCGAAGCTCGAGGTCAAGACCGTCGCGAAGGCGGCCCCGGAGATCAAGGCAGAGCCCAAGCCCGTCGTCGTCGCGGCGGTGACGCCCGCGCCCGTGAAGCCGACGACCGCGGCGACTGCGGTCCCGACGCCTCGCAAGATCGGCCGTGGTGCCGAGGAGACGAAGGCGGAGCCCGCCGTGGCAGCGACGATGCAGGTCCTGCCGCCGACCCCGGCGAAGACCGAGCCGCTCCCGCAGCCCGACGCAGAGCCCGCCGTCACGAAGACGGATGTCGAGCCGAAGGCCGAGCCCGCCGTCGAGCCCGCCGTCGCGAAGCCGTCGATCGACAAGGCCACCGTCACGTCCGTGATCGGCGCGCATCGCCCCGAGGTGCTGAAGTGCTTCGCCGAGGGCAAGAAGAAGAACCCGAACATGAAGGGGACCGTCACCCTTCAGCTCCAGGTCGACACCACCGGCAAGGTCCGCGCGCAGGTTCAGTCCACGCTGAACAACCCGCTGGTCGCTAGCTGTGTGATCAAGAGCGCGAACGGCTGGCGGTTCCCGGCGCGTGCCGGTGGCGACTCGCAGCTCGTCGTCTATCCGTTCACGATCAATTGATCTGAACGGACCCGCTCTGGGATAGGCTCCGCGCGATGAGGCTTGCCGCCGTCGCGCTGATCCTCGTTGCTGCTTGCGGCGACGACGCGACCGATCCGCCGCCGCTGCCCGAGGTGACCGACCCCGTCGCACTCGTCGATCCGACGATCGGCACCGGTGGCCTCGGGTTCGCGCACGGGAGCTGCTTCGTCGGCGCAGCAGTGCCCCACGGCCTGGTCAAGGTCGGTCCCGATACCAACGGACCGTTCGGGGTCGTCAACTTCCTCCACTACTCCGGCTACTGGGCCGGTGACGATCGCATTCGCGGCTTCTCGCACTTCCATCTCCACGGCGCAGGTGCGACCGACTACGGGGTCCTCTCGATGATGCCGGCGGTCGCCTTCGATCCGGCGAAGACCACGGTCGCCGATTACGAGGCGCGGTTCACCAAGGCGAACGAGCACGCGGCCGCCGGGCGCTACGAGGTCACGCTGAGCAACGGGATCGGTGTCGTGCTCGCCGCGACGGAGCGCGCGGCCGTGCATCGCTATACCGGCGCGCAGGCGCTCGTGATCGATCTCGACAAGACGCTGTCGGGCGGCGAGGTCGACGCGGCGACGATCACGCTCGATGCGAGCACGCGCGAGATCACCGGTCAGCTCCATCACCGCGGTGGGATGTCCGGTGGCTTCGGCGGCTACACCGTGTACTTCGTCGCCAGGGCGAGCAC
>JACCQV010001057.1 GCA_013813945.1 Deltaproteobacteria bacterium
CGACGGGAGAGGTCAAGATGCTCCGCGGCCAGTCGCGCCGCGAGGTCGGTCACGGCTTTCTCGCCGAGCGCTCGGTCGAGGCGATCGTGCCGGTGTACGAGGACTTCCCGTACACGATCCGCGTCGTCTCGGAGATCCTCGAGAGCAACGGCTCGTCGTCGATGGCCTCGGTGTGTGGCGGCTCGCTCGCCCTCATGGACGCAGGCGTCCCGACCAAGTCGCCCGTCGCAGGCATCGCGATGGGCCTGATGAAGGAAGGCGATGACTACGTCGTCCTGTCCGACATCCTCGGCGACGAGGATCACCTCGGCGACATGGACTTCAAGGTCACCGGAACGCGCCGTGGCGTGTGCGCGCTCCAGATGGACATCAAGGTCGACGGCTTGACCCGCGAGATCCTCGAGAAGGCACTCTCGCAGGCCAAGGCCGGCCGCCTCCACATCCTCGACAAGATGGACTCGGCGCTGTCGGCCGCTCGCGACGAGGTCTCGGTCTACGCACCGCGCATCGTCACGATGACCGTCAAGCCCGACAAGGTCCGCGACATCATCGGACCCGGTGGCAAGACCATCCGCGCGATCCAGGAGCAGACCGGCGCGCAGATCGATATCAACGACAGCGGTATCGTGTCGATCGCGTCGTCGAGCTCGAAGGCGATCGAGCAGGCGCAGGCGCTGATCAGCGGGCTCACGATGGAGCCCGAGGTCGGCCAGTTCTACAACGGCGTCGTGAAGAAGATCGTCGAGATCGGGGCGTTCGTCGAGATCATCCCGGGCACCGACGGTCTGCTGCACATCTCCGAGGTCTCGAAGGAGCGCATCCGCTCGGTCGAGGACGTCCTCAAGGAGGGTGACGAGGTCATCGTGAAGTGCATCAAGGTCGATCGCGACGGCAAGATCCGCCTGTCGCGCCGCGAGGCGCTCGACGCGAACCCCGGCCCCGAGGAAGTTCACAACTACATCATCTGATCTCGATCAGATGATCGTCGCGGCCTCGAGCAATCGGGGCCGTCTTTCGTTTCGGCCTACGGTCGCGCGAAGTGCGCGGTCCACCGATCGAGATCGCGACGGGCGTCGTCGACGTGCTCGGGCGTGCGCTCGTCGGGGCCGGCGGCACGCGCGGCGCCGTAGATCAGCCGGCCGAGCCAGCCTTGCTGGCGGATGGGGACCATGTCGGCGATGTCCGTTGACTCGCTGCCGAGCTTGGTCGCGGTCAGGAGCTTGCGCACGGCCGAGGGACTGACCCCACCAAGCAGGAGGTCGCGGACGACGACACCGGGGCGGTCGCCCTTGCGCAGCCGCTCACCGCCGACGCGCGAGAGCCGCGTTTCTTCCATGTGATCGATCGCGGCGGGCCGGGTCGAGGGAATCCAGTGCTGATCGGGATCGAACGTTTGCGCACATGCCGCGCTGCAGCAGGCGGAGAGCTTTCGCGTCTTCTCCCACGCGTTCGCGAACACCGGCTCGGTGACCGCGGCTCGGCACACGACACACGTCATGACCGGAGGCGTAACACGCTCCGGGCGCGACGGCCGATCCCGACGCGGAGGGAACTTACGCACATTTGTTTTCGGCTACGATGATCACGATGCGGCCTCGCGTGCAGATCAAGAAGCTGCGTCCCGACGCGGTCGTCCCGGCGTACATGACCGAGCACGCCGCGGGGCTCGATCTGTGCGCGGCGATCGATGCACCCGTCGTGGTCGCTCCGGGGGAACGCGTGGCGATCTCGACGGGACTTGCCATCGCGCTGCCGTCCGGCTTCGAAGGGCAGGTCCGTCCGCGGTCGGGACTGGCGAAGAGCCACGGCATCACGGTGGTCAACTCGCCAGGAACCATCGATGCCGACTATCGCGGTCCGGTGACGATCCTCCTGATCAACCACGGCACCGAGCCCGTGACGATCGAGCCGGCGCATCGGATCGCGCAGCTCGTGATCGCGCCCGTCGTGCAGGCCGAGCTGCTGGAGGTCGACGAGCTCGACGCGACGGCGCGCGGTGCCGGAGGCTTCGGATCCACGGGGCGATGAGCGCACACGACGACGACGACCTCGATTCGCAGCACACCGCGATCGATCCGGACGTGCCGACGGGGGCGCGTGCGCGGCCCGCGCACTTCGATCCGCATGCGCGGCTTGCCGACAACCGGAAGCCGGTGGTGGGTGCGACGCGCCCCGTGGCCCACGAGGTGATCGCGGCGTTGCCGCCCGTGCGGCCTGAGCCGGTCGCGCCCAAGACACGAGCACCCTCGAGTTTCGATCCGGCAGGGCGGATCGATGACAACAGCCGGACCGCCCAGTGGACGCCGCGCGCGCCGACCGAGCCAGCCGTTCCGCGCGACCGCAGCGAGCCCATGCGAGTCATCTCGATGAAGACTCCCGGACCTGCTGCCGAGCCAAAGCCGCAGCGAGTCCTCCCGGCCGTCAAGCTGCGCGCGCTGTCAGAGGTCCAATCGACACCGGCGCGCGCGATGGGGAACCTCGCCCCGCCGCGCGATCCACGCGCGGCT
>JACCQV010001085.1 GCA_013813945.1 Deltaproteobacteria bacterium
AGCGCCTTGATCGATCCGCGCAGCTCGGACGCGCGCGCCGAGACCTCCGAGATCCGCGACCGCAGTGCAACGAGCTCGTCCTCGATCGCACTCATCTCCTTGCGCAGCGCGATGGCGGCCTTGATACGCTCGGCGAGCTCGGCCGGCAGCTTCCCGCCTTCGAGGTAGACGCCGAGCTCGGTGCGGCCGGCATCGAGGATCGCGATCGAGGCCCGGCGCGGCTGGCGCTCCTCGATGGTCAGCGAGCTCTTGCGACCCGCGTGGATCGGAAGGGGGATCAAATACCCATCACTCTGTTCGATCGTCTTCGGGGGCAGCTCCTTCACGGTGTAACCAGCGGCCTTGGGGTGGCGGATGTAGATGGTGCGCGTCGGGTCGTGTCCGGGTGCGACGCTGTAGGTCGTAATGCGGATCGCCGCGTTCTCGACGGTCATCACGCCGCGGTGCATCGCGACGAGCCGGACCGGCTGTTCATCATCATTCGAGCCCGACGTGACCGTGGTGCCGCCGTCGAGCGCGTAGGGGATCCAGGTGGTCTCCGCGATCTGGAGGCGCGAGAGCAGGCTATCGCCGACGAAGGTTCCGCCCGAGAAGATCGCGATCGGGCCGGGCTCGAGGGTGTAGCCGCTCGAGTTCTCGAGGCGCGCGACGCGGAACGGGTGGCGATCGCTGCCCGGTGCGTTGCCGTCGGGCCGGAACAGAAGAGCGTCCTCGCCACGCACGGGCTTGTTGAGGATCGAGACCATCGACGAGGCGCCGCGGCGGATCGAGACCGGTTCGGTGAGCGCGTAGCGCACGGAGCCGGCGACGGTCGCGGGCGTGGTGCGCGCGTGAACACTCGCCCGCATCGAGGCAGTGTCGATCCGCTGCGGTGCGCGCTGGCGAGCGACGTAGGACGGCGACTCGGTTGCGTGATCGGCCACGCGCTCGAGGATCACGAGCTCGACGCGGCGGGTCCTGGTCGCTGCATTCGCGGCGGCGACCGGATTGGTGGCGCCGTACGGGGTGACCTCGAGCCGGCGCGCGTCGACGCCGCGGGCCACGAGCTCGGTGCGCACGGCCTCGGCTCGCTGCGAGGACAGGCCCCAGGCCTCGGCCTCGTCGGCAGCAGCGTGGCCACCGATCTCGATCCGGATGACATCTCGGTGTTCGCGGAGGGTCGCTGCGATGGAGTCGAGGGTCGGCTTCAACGCGGATGCAACCACCGCGCTGTTGCGGGCGAAGACGATCGCCTGGAGGATCTCGACCGACGCGCCCGTCACCACCACGCTGCCGCGATCGGGGCAACCGTCTGCATCGTCGCTGCCGTTGTAGCTCTCGCGGTCGCTAGGACACTTGTCGTCGACATCGGCGATTGCATCTCGATCGTTGTCGGCATCCGCGCAGCCATCGAGGTCCTCGAAGCCGTCGAGGTCCTCCGTGCCGTCGGGGCACACATCGTTGGCGTCGAGAATGCCGTCGTTGTCGCGGTCGGTTGCGCCCGTGGTCTCGGTCGCGATCGGACCGAGCACGGTCGGTGCGATGAGGCGGCCCGTGACGTCGGGACGCTTGACGTACTCCGGCGTGTGGAGATCGTGGGCGAACGACATCGGCGCGCCGGTCGCGAGCGTGAGCTGGACACCTCGCCAGTCCTCTTGCGACGAGTTGTTGACCATCGCCCAGCCCTGGAGCAACGCCGTCGACTGCTTGTCATCGAGAACGAGCCGGTAGGCGGCCTTCCAGGTCGGGGTCGGGACCGCGTAGCCGACGAGGAGATCGTGGATGCGCCCGGTCGCGAGCCGCACGTCGATCGTGATCGTTCGGTCTTTTTCTCCGGCCGTCGGGACATCGACCGTGGCGACGCCGGAGCCGAGCCGGTCGATGACCGTCAGGGTCTTGAGCACGTCGTCGAGCTCGGGCGTGGCGAACGACAGCCGGAGCTTGCCGCCGGCGAGCTGCCCCGTGCGCTCGAAGTAGCCGATGCCGTTCTGGTAGAGGATGACCCGCCGCAGCTGCATGGGGCGTTGCGCGGTTGCACCGCACCCCATCGATCCGAGGCACACGAGACTGATCAGCCGGGAGGTTCGCATGCGGGCACAGTGCCGCCCGCCCTCGATCCGGTTACACGGTCAGTGTCGAAGAGTGAAACGGCTGGCCCGAACTCACCAGGACTGCATCTTGGTGATCGTCACGCGGTTCATCACGATCGGCGTGTTCGGCTTGTTGCCGGCGTCCTGCGGCACGCGCGCGATCTTCTTGACGAGATCGAGCTCCTTGCACTGGCCGAAGATCGTGTGCTTGCCGGTCAGGTGATCCGGCTGCACCTCGGTGATGAAGAACTGGCTGCCGTTGGTGCTCGGGCCGGCGTTCGCCATTGCGAGAACACCCGGCGCCATCTTGAGGCCGTTGTTCGTCTCGTCTCCGAACTGATAGCCCGGACCACCGCGACCGACGCCGAGTGGATCGCCACCCTGGATCATGAACTCCGGGATGACGCGGTGGAAGATCAGGCCGTCGAAGTAGGGCTTGCCCTTCTCGACCGAGCCGCTCTTCGGGTTGAGCCACGACTTCTTGCCGGTCGCGAGGCCCACGAAGTTCGCGACCGTCATCGGCGACTTGTCGGGGAACAGCTCGCAGTGGATCGCGCCCATCGTCGTCTCGAAGGTCGCGACCATCTTGCCGCTGCCCTTGAGATCCTTCGTGTACTCGGCGAGGTCGGCGGCGACCGGCGGGCGCACGTCGTCGCCACCGGGAGAGGCCGTGTTCTTGGGGTCCTCGGCCGGCGGCGTGTTCGCGGGCGGCGTGTTCGCGGGCGGCGTGTTTGCCGCGGTTCCCGTGCTGCCGGTCGGCGCGTTCGGCTCGCTGTTCTTGTTCTTGTGCTCGCAGCTGGCCGCGAGGGTCAGCAGCAGGATCGTGCCGAGGAGCTTGGTTCGCATTGCGCGCGAAACATGGCGCAAACCCCGCTCCGCTGCAACTGGTGCTACATCCTGGGTGACGGTCAATCGGAATTCGGCGCCGGTTCGAAGATCGCCGCCTTGGCGGTGGTGCCGTCGCCCGTGAGCTCGAGCCTATACGTGATCTCGACGCCGTCGCAGTCGAGGTCACCGATCGCGTACGCCCGGGCGGTCTTGCCGTCGCTCTCGTAGCCGTAGCGAAACCTGTGCTGCTCGTCCATCGCGAAGTCGAGGTCCGGCCACACCGGCAGCTTCCCCCACTCGGGCGAGACCGCGCACTTCATCGCCGGTTGTTGACAGCACGGCGTCGACGGCGTGGGCCCGACCTTCCCGACAGGAAACCCAGCGTTCGTGACGTACCAGGTCTTGGCGTTCTTCGCGATCACGTTGAGCCTGAGCGCGGCCTCGTTGATCCGGCGCGAACCGTCGCTGCGGCGCTGCTCCTCGATGCCCACGCACGTCCGTACCGCGGGCGAATCGACGGCCGCGAGCACGCACTGGAATACGGGGTCATCCTTGTGGTCGTGGTCACGCCGGCACTCGACGAGCATGTCGTCGAAGTCTTTCGGCTGGAGCTGGTCGCTCAGCACGGGCCGCAGCTTCTCGACCAGCGTCGCGCAATCGTCGGCGGGCTTGGTGCTGGTGGTGGCGCTGCCGGCCGAGCTCGGCGGTGTGGCATTGGACATCGACTGCGATGGCGCACGCTTGCCACCACACCCTGCGAGCAGGATCGCGAGGACACGGAAGTTCATCGGCGCCGCGTGGGTGCGGGGTCGCGCGCGGGTGGCAGCCGCGTGCGCAGGGGCGGTTCGCGCAGCTTCATCGGGGCCGTGTTCATGGGCGCAGGCTGCGCCCGTGCGACCGCGAGCGCAACCGCCGGACCACAAGTTACCGCACGACCCGCAACGCCGATTCCAGTTGCCGCGAGGTCTGAACAGACCGCGTCGTAGCCGGCAGTGGCTGGCGTCAGCTTCGGGATGTCGCCGCCGCGGCCGGCCATCCCTTGCAGCAGGAACTGCGGGGATTCGACCAGCGCGCCGCAGACCTGGCGCAGCTTGCTCGCCGTCACGCCCGTCGCCGGCGCATCGAGCGCCCCGACGATCGCGGTGAGCGCATCGAGCTCTGCGCCCTCCCCGATCGCGGGCTCACCGACCAGCCGATCCTTGAGCGCAGCGACGAGGTCACTCGCGAGCGCGGTTGGATCCGACGCGGCCGACGCAACGAGCCGGTCGATGAAGTCCTGCATGACCCACGCTGGCCGCGCGCAGCCGCCGTAGCGGTCCTCCCAGGCGAGGCGCGCCTGGAAGTCGAGGCCGCGGAAGCCACGCTCGCTGTTGCGCAGGAATGTTCCGATGCCGAGCTGGAACGGGATCTCCGTCGATGGGAACACTCCCTTCATCACGCAAACGTTCTGGTAGGTCTGGCAGCACGCGCCGAACTGGCCCTGGCAGAAGCCGTTGAGCTGGGCGCACGTCGTCGACTGCTCGCAGCCCTCGCCGAAATCCGGGAATCGCTGGCCGCCGGGTGCGGCCGCCCACTCGAGCGCCGCCGAGGTCGCGGCGATCAGCGTCCGCGCATCGACGGCGGTGATCGCATCGCCCGGGCCGTTCTTGCGGCGCTCCTCGTCGGCATCGGCGATGACCCACGGGTCGAATACGTTGGGATAGGTGTACGGCGACGCACCGCAGCCGGCCTCGGCGGGCTGACGGTTGAAGTAATCGCTCGCGACGATCGCCGCGAGCAACGCTTTCAGGGAGAAGCCGGATGTCGCGAACGTCTTCGCGAGGCTGTGCAGCTGCAGGCTAGCCGCTTCGTTGCGCGGGAAGTAGTTCGCGATCGTGAGCGAGGTACCGGTCGCCTGCTTCCAGATGTCCTCCGTCATCTTCAACGTGACGAGCCACGCGAGCGCGGTGTCGGGATCCGTGATCGCCGCATCGGTGGGGAGCCCGGTGCCGCGCAGTGCGGCGAACCCGCGGCCGAGCGCCGCCTCGAGGTCGTAGACCGTGCTGCGCTTGCCGGTGACGCTGGCGAGCTTGCCGTCGACGTCGGCGATGTCATCGCGGATCGAGGTCGGGGTGGCGAACGAGCCGCACCGCGAGCTCCAGCTCCACGGCCGCGCGCTGCCGTTGTCGACGAAGTCATCGACCCGGAACGCCGCGTGTGCGCGTTCGCTCGCGATGCCGTTGACGTTGCCGTAGATCGCGAGCTCGGGGGCGCCGGGGACGGGCCAGTGCCGATCGAGGTCCGGTTCCTCGGCGTCGGTCACCGAGGCGCTGCTCGTATGGCAGCCGAGGCAGACGACGTCGCGGTGCAGGTAGCTCGTGTCAAAGGTCGCGCCGAAGTCATCGCGGCGGGCGAGCTCGGCCTCGATCGCGGGAACGTTCGCCGCCGGGATCGGGTGGCTGACCATCGAGAAGATCTGCGCGCGATAGATCGGCGTCAGGTCGTCGAGCAGCAGCGCGCTGTTCGCGAGATCGAGCATCGTGAACGAGCTGCCGTCGCCGATGCCGCTCGCGCGCTGGTCGCGGACGGCCGTCGCGAGCGCAGGCGTCACCGTCGCGCGCAGCGTGTCGTCCCAGCAGCTGGCCTCGGTCTGGACGTCGAGTCGCTGCACGTGCAGCGCATCCATCACGACATCGACCCAGCGATCGCCGAACTCCGGGCGGTTCATGATCGCGCGCGCGACGGTGTCGCGCGGATCATCGCCGAGTGCGGTGGCCGCGGCGTAGAGGTCGACATAGACGTTGACCTCGGCCTGGCTCAGCGGCCGGCGACCATCGAGGGCGAGGAAAGCCTGGCGCACGAACGATGCTGGATCGCCGTCGCACTCGTCGAACGTGTTGCTGCTCGCAGCGTCGGTTCCGGCATCCGCGGGGACGGAGTCGTTGCCGCAGCCGACGCTGGCGAGGACACCGATGGCGATCGTCGTGAGGAGCCGCATCACACGCTCCTTCCGAGGAACTTGCTGATCGAGCGTTGCGCTGCCTGGAGCTCGGTCGTCGCCCCGGGCACGTCGGAGACGTTGAAGCCCTCCGCAGCGAACGGCCACATGCCCATCGCGAGCATGGCGGCGATCCGGTTCTCCGCAGGCGTCGCGAACGAGGTCGCGTAGCCGTTCTTGCCGATCGCGCCGGACACGCCTTTGTGCGCCGTGGTGATCGGGCCTCCGATGAATGCGGTCACGTACCCGTACGGATGGTGGTTGCGACCGTCCGTTCCCTGCCGGCCCGGCGTGCGTCCGAACTCGGTGTTGAGGATGACCAGCGTATCGTCGATGGAGATCTTCGTTGGATCGTTCTCGCCCGGCGTGTTGATGATGCCGAGCAGCGACTGCAGCATGTTGTCGAAGTTGGCGGCGGTGTCCTCCGCGTTGCCACTGTGCGTGTCGTAGCCGCCACCACCCGACGCTTCGTACAGCCCGGTGTCACTGACGCAGACGTAGGACGCGGGCTCGGTCGGGTGAGTGAGCAGGCGACGCGCTGCGGTCAGGCCCATCAGCGGCAGGCTGCGACGCGTGGTGC
>JACCQV010001152.1 GCA_013813945.1 Deltaproteobacteria bacterium
GCTCACCCGATGACATCAGGCCTTCGATCTCGGCCTCGACGTGATCGGGCAGCTTGTAGCCATCGCGGGCAAAGACCTTGATGCCGTTGTCCTCGAACGGATTGTGCGATGCGGAGATCACGACGCCAGCGTCACAGCGCATCGACGACGTGATGAAGGCGATGCCCGGGGTCGGGAGGGGACCGGTGAGCCAGACGTCGGCGCCCATCGCGACGATGCCCGCGGCGAGCGCGGATTCGAACATGTATCCAGACAGGCGCGTGTCCTTGCCGATCACGATCCGCGTGTGACGTCCTGGTTGCCGCAGCCGCGCGGCGATCGCCATCCCGAGGCGCATCACCGTGCCGCTCGTCATCGGCTCCAGGTTGGCAACGCCGCGCATTCCGTCGGTGCCGAACAAAGAACGACCGTTACTCATCCGGTCTTTGGTAGCACGCCGACGAACAGCGCGGTCCCGGCCGCCTCGCCTGATGCGGTGAGGCCGGAGCAAGACCGCTAGGGAGTGAGCGGCGGCGGCGGCGCGGTCGCAGGTTGCTTGGCTGCGGGAATACCTGGGAGAAGCTTGACGCGCTCCGGCGAGATCCTCACGCCGACGCCGGGCGGAAGTCCCTGGATCATGACCTCGGCAGCGCGGCCGAGCTTGTCAGCGGGCAGCAGCCGGACGACCGGGCGCATCAGGTCGCGGGCCTTCTCCACCGCGAGCAGTGCGCCCGTCAGCGTGATCTCGACCTGCGCCGGCGTGACCGACCACCGGGTCAGGTCGACGCCGTCTCCGATGACACCCACCGGTACTCCGGGCAGCCGCCGGGTGACGAGCTCCTCGTCGATCTGGACCTGGACCTCGGCCTGGTCGCTGCCGATCAGCTCGATGCCATCGGGCGGCACCAGCGCCGTCGCGGCGACGAACCCGTCGGTGCGTCCCTCGAGACCGACCTCGCGCGTCCGGACGGACGACAGCGCTGCGAGCAAGGTCTCCGCACCGCGGATGCGCACGGTCGAGGGAGCCGCCTTGATCTCGACCACCATGTAGCCGTGCTGAGGGTGGCCCGCGACGATCGGGGCGACATCGACCGTTTTCTCGGTACGCTTGTCGAACGCGACGCGCATCGAGCGTGGGCTGATCTGCGCGATCGTGAGGCCCGACGGCGCCTGGATCATGTCGGAGGTGAACGCGATCTCGCCGGTCGGTGCATTGCGGAGATCGAGGCTGATCCGCGAGAGCTCGCGCTCGTCGAAGTTGCGCAGGCGACGCCACGGGCCGCGCAGCGTCACCCGGACGTCGTCGATCCGCTCGGAGACCAGCACGCGATCCTCGGGCAGCACGTAGAGCACGCCGACCCGCACCGTGATCTCCCGATCTTTGTCGTCGTTGACGAGCAAGAACACGGTCGCCGCGAGCACGATCGACAGGAACTTGAGCCCGATGTTGTCGAGGAACGCGCCACGAAGCCAGCGCCGCACGCCGCCCTTTGGTGCGGGCGTCGGATCGGGCGTCTTGTTCGGCCTCGGGCCTGGCTGGCTCGGGTGTGTCTTGCTCTGGCGCGCGGGTGCACGCCCGAGTGTGCCGATCGTCTGGGAGCGTTGCCTCACGAGGCCTCCGCGGGCGCGGACGCGGGTGCGGGCGTCACCACCGGGCCGGTCTCGGCGCGCGTCTCCGCCATGCTGGCGATGGCCTTGCCGACCTCGGCGGCGGCCGTGGCCTCCTCGGCCATCAGATCGGTCGCGGCGCCACCGGCGAACAGCCCGCTCAGCGCGCGACGCAGCACGACCGGTTCCAGGTCACGCGCGATCGACCCCTTGAAGCACAGCGAGATTTCCCCGCGCTCCTCGGAGACCACCACGACGACACAGTCGGTGTCCTCGGTGATGCCGAGCGCCGCACGATGCCGCGTACCGAACTCCGGCCCGAGATCCGTCGCACGCGAGAGGGGCAACAGGGCACGCGCGAGATCGATGCGATGGTTCTTGCCGATCACGACCGCGCCGTCGTGCAGCTCGTTGTCGCGCTGCGGGATGAACAGGGAGACCAGCAGCTGCCGGGTCAGAATGGCGTCGACCTTGGTCGCGTCGTCGACGAACTCCTCGAGCGCCGCCTCGCGCTCGAACACCACGATCGCGCCGATCCGGGCGCGCGCGAGCTGCGCCACGGCCGAGACGACCTCGTCCACGATGTGCGTGGTCTCCTGCTTGCGGGCGAACGGCATGACGTTCTGACCGATCCGACCAAGGGCGCGCCGGATGTCGGCCTGGAACACCACGATGATCAGGATGATGAAGTACGAGATGAAGTTATCGAGCAGCCACGACACCGTCGACAGCTCGACCCGCTCGGCGATGAAGAACGCCGTCCCCACGAGGACGATGCCGACGACCATCTGCGCGGCCCGCGTGCCGCGGATCGTGAGCAGCAGGCGATAGATCAGGTAGTAGACGAGCGAGACATCGACGACCGTCGTGACGACGGTGCCGAACGTCAGCGTATCGAAGAACTCCATCAGGGACGCAGTCATCGCCACCCTACAATTTGGTGTACACCGCGAGTGCCGCTCGGAGCAACGCAACGTTGTGGGCGCGACACACGAGCGCGCCTGATCGCACAGCGCCGAGGCAGGCCGCGACCGAGGCGACATCGAGCGCGAGCGGATCGGCATCTGCCCCCCGCCCCGGCCCGAGCAACAATGCGCGCAGAAACCGTTTCCGGCTCGGCCCCACGACGACGGGCCGGCCTAGCTCGGTGCCGATGTCACCGGCATGGCGGAGCAGCTCGAGGTTGCCCTCGGGGTCGGATCCCTTTCCGAAGCCGATGCCCGGATCGACCCAGATCATGTGGCGCAGCGACGGCGGGAACGCCGCGAGACGGTCGGCGAGCTCCGCGGCGACCTGGCGCCAGCCGACCGGCGCCTCGGCTGCGAACACCTCCTCGAGCGTGCGGCCGCGCAGGTGGCCTGCGATGTAGGTCAGGTTACCGGTCGCGGCGAGCCTGATCACGGTGGCGACCATCTTCGGATCGAACAGCCCGCCGGAGACATCGTTGATGACGGTTGCTCCCGCAGCCACCGCTGCCTCGGCGACCGACGCCTTGGTGGTGTCGATCGAGATCCGGGCCCCGGTCGCCGCGAGCTGCTCGATCACCGGGAGCACGCGCGCCAGCTCCTCGTCCGCCGAGATGTGCGTGGCGCGAGGGTTCGTGGCCTCGCCGCCGACGTCGAGCAGGTCGGCGCCGTCGCTCAGGAGCTGCTTGCCATGAGCGACCGCCGCTGCTGGATCGAGGTACCGGCCTCCATCGGAGAACGAGTCGGGGGTCGTGTTGACGACCCCCATG
>JACCQV010001154.1 GCA_013813945.1 Deltaproteobacteria bacterium
GCTTCAAAGCGAAGTGATCAAAGCCCGCGGCCACTGCCTTGGCTTGTGACTCAGGATGACCAGAGCCCGTCATCGCCGCCAAGAAGAGCGGGCGTCGACCGGCCATGAATCGAAGCCGTCTCGCTACTTCGAACCCATCGGGGCTCGGCATGTTCAGATCGAGTAATGCAATCTCCGGAGCGAACGTGATCGCAACATCGAGTGCGATGCTTGGCTCTGTTTCGAAGCGGCAGCGGTGCCCCATCGCCTCGAGCAACAGGCAGAGCGTGTCCGCGATATCCGGATAGTCATCAACGATCAAGATGCGGCGAGCGGCCATTCGCGATGTGTACCGGTTCGTTCGCCTCATGTCGAAGGCGGGGAGGTTCCGACCAAGCGACTCAGACGGCTTCCGATGGAGGCGTCGAGTCGAGCGCTCCGGCGTGGTAGTGCCTCGTGCGTCCTTGTCGCGCGTCGTCGCGGCGCGCACGTCGCTCGTGCGTCACTGCGGCGGCAAGAGCATCGCCGTCATCATCACCGCTATCAGGCGGGCACAGATCCCGCACACCGCTACAGCGGTGACGGACGTATCTTGGATTAGGAGGTCTACCTCCACGCCCACCGAGACCGACGAGCAGTTCGGCGCGGCGCCCACCGTGAATGCGCTGGGGGAGCGTCGGGAGGTTGCAATGCCCACGATTCTGCTAGTCGACGATGACGATGACACTCGCGATCTGATGCGGGAGGGCCTGCGCCGACGCGGATACGACGTCAACGACGTCCCTACCGGCGCAGCGTGTATCGAATGGATGCGGGATCATGATGTTGACGTGGTCATCACGGATGTGCAGATGCCCGGCATGTCTGGGGTCGAGCTTTGTGACGTGCTTCAAGCGAGGAATCCCAACGTTCTTTCGATCCTGCTTACCGGTGTGGCGACGGTCGACACGGCGATCGGAGCGATCCGAGCCGGCGCATACGACTTTCTGACGAAGCCCGTCACGCTCACCGGTCTCGAGGTCACCCTCCGGCGAGCGTTCGACCATCTCGAAGTCAAGCACGAGGTCCGCCGGCTTCGTGCAAGCGTCGATATTGATGCACCGATTCCGAACCTGGTGGGCGAAAGTCGAGCTTTGCGAGAGATGACAGCGGTCATCCGGCGGGTCGCAGATAGCGACACCACGGTGATGATCAGCGGTGAGAGCGGGACGGGCAAGGAGCTTGTTGCCCGGTCGCTGCACGAGCTGTCCAATCGGCGCGACGAACCGTTCGTGGCGATCAACTGCGGCGCGGTCGCGCCGTCGCTTCTCGAGAGCGAGCTGTTCGGTCACATCCGTGGTGCATTCACCGACGCCAAGACATCGCGGCACGGTCTGTTCCTGCAGGCAGGTGCGGGAACGATCTTCCTCGACGAGATCGGCGAGATGCCGCTCGAGATGCAGGTCAAGCTGCTGCGCACGGTGCAGGAACGTACGGTGCGTCCAGTCGGGGGCGATGAAGAGCTGCCGTTCAGCGCCCGCTTGCTCACCGCAACCAATCGGGATCTCGAGACGGAGATCGAAGAGCACAGGTTTCGCGAGGACCTGTTCTACCGGATCAACGTGGTGGCGATCGTGGTGCCTCCGCTTCGGGAACGTGGCGCGGATATCTTGGTGCTGGCGCAGCACATGCTCGAAAAGATCGCGACGCGCTCGTCCAAGCCGTTGCCGCAGGTCTCGCCCGATGCCGCTCGCAAGCTCACCGAGTACGACTGGCCGGGGAACGTTCGTGAGCTCGAAAATTCGATCGAACGCGCCATGGCTCTTTGTGACGGCATCCAGATCGCGCCTGAGAATCTTCCCGAGAAGATCCAGCACTACGCACCGAGGCGGCTCGAGCTGAGCACCGCAACGTCGACGCAGATCATGACGCTGGATGAGATGGAGCGTCGTTACGTTCGCCAGGTGCTGGCGAGCCTCAATGGAAACAAGACGCATGCTGCCCGAGTGCTCGGAATCGATCGCCGGTCCTTGTACCGTCGGCTCGAAGCTCCAGTTCATCGTTCACGTTCGGATACCGATTAGGCAGGTCGGTCGCCTGTAGCCAGCGCGCCGTCGGCAAGCAGGTCTCTGACGCAGACTCCGGCCTCACCGGACATGCGGGGCATCGGCGCGCATGTTCGCTGTTCCTCCGGCCCGGTCCGCGAGCTCTGGGGTTCAGACCGCGCGTCGTCGTCACATAGTCGGCACGGAGCACGCTCTGCAGTCGGACACTGGCGCTCGACGCAGTCTCTCCACGTTCGAGGCCAACCGGGCAGGCACACATCCCGCAGGTCATTGGATAT
>JACCQV010001198.1 GCA_013813945.1 Deltaproteobacteria bacterium
GCTGTCGACGTCCCTGTCCGCGCTCCGGCGCCGATCGTCGTCCCCGCCCGCGTGCCGTCTCCCATCGCTTCCACCGACGACGCATCCGATGGCGTGGTGCAGCGGATCTCGACGATGGAATCACTTCCCGTCCCGCGCCCTCCTCCTCCGCCGACCGAGATCCCACACGATGATCGCCCGGAGGCGAAGACCGGCGAGATCAGCCAGGGCCGCTCGACGCGCCAGACCGCAGAGCCCGAGAGCAGCGAGCCGTCGATCCTCGTCACCGATCTCGCGGCCGCGCACTCCGCAGTGGCAGCCGCCGCGATCGCACAGGTCGCTGTCCCGCCGACCGCCGACATCGCGTCCCCATCGCGCGAGCTGGCCGTCTCGGATGTTCGCAAGGATGCCGTCGCATTCTCGGAGGCCGAGGAGGCGTTCTTCCGCGCGGGTACCGAGAAGGCACCGAGCAGCAAGGCCGCGGTGACCGCGCCCGTCGATACCTTCGATGATCTCGACGAGGGCTATCAGCCCGTCGGGTTCTGGGATCGGCTGCGGGGCAAGAAGAAGAAGCCCTGAACCGAGCGCGCGCTCAGGGTGCGTCGTTCCAGATCAGCTCGAGCCCGCCACGCGAGCTGCTGATCCGGAGCCGCACACGCTTCACGTCGGGTCCGAGAATCTTGGCCTCGCGCGGGAATCTCGCGACGTAGGACTGCGCGAAGTCGCCGAGAGCCGGGTACTCCGCACGCACGACGAACGCGGGACGCTTGTCCTTCACGATCTCGAGCGGCGCGACCTCCATGCCTTGCTCGTCGAGCAGGACGATCTTCCACACGCTCTTGGCGCCGCGATCGAGGTCGTTCTCTCGTCGGTCCCAGGTCGTGACCATGACCTGCAGCTCATAGGGCCCCGCCGCCGCGGCCTGCGCCTGAGCGAGCAGCTGCGTGCGGGCTTCACCCTGGAGACCGCGATTGTCGGCGTCTCGCGAGGCATGCGCAGCGCGCCACTCGGGTGACTTCAGCGTCGCCGCGAGCTCGAGTACTTCCTGGTAGCCGCCCCGCAGCGTGCCCCTGCGCGTCCATTTGTCGACGACGTCATCGTACTTCTCGACGCGCGCGGGCCACTCGTCGTTCAGCCGGATGCGCGGCTCGACCGCGCCGCACGCGGCGACCAGGCAGACAACGATGAGCGCTGCGATCCGGATCATTGGTCGGGCAGGAAATCGCGACGGGTGAACAGGCTGGTCAACGGCGTCTCCGCCTCGACCGCTTCGCGACCACCCTCGAGGCGATCGACCAGCGCGAGCGCGCACAGCACCTCGAGCCCGGCCGCTCGCGATCGTTCGATCGCGCGCAGCGTGGAGGCGCCCGTCGTGATGACGTCCTCGAGGATCACGACCGGAGCGCCGGCCGGGAGCTTCGTGCTCTCGACCCACTGGTTGGTTCCGTGCCCCTTCGGTTCCTTGCGAACCAGGAATGCGGCCCGCGGATTTCCGAGCTGGAATGACAGCACCGACGTCGCGGTCGCGAGCGGATCGGCTCCCATCGTCAGGCCACCGACGCCAACGGCGCGCGGCGCGACCTCGTCGATCACGAGGTGGAACAGCTCACCGATCAGCGCCGCCCCTTCGGCATCGAGGCTGACCTGCTTGCAGTCGATATAGAAGTTCGACTTCAGTCCGGATGACAGCACCACCTCGCGCTCCTGGAACGAGCGCGTTCGAAGGAGCTCCAGGAGACGCCCGCGCTTCGTCGCGAAAGCCGGGCGATCGAGCAACGTGTGCATGACCACGTCGACGCTACCACGAGCCGTCGCAACAGACCGTTTCACCCCGGGGCCGAACGCGTGGCCGGGTCAATTGACGATGTGGAGATCACCCCCTAGAGTCCCCCCGAGATCCTGCGTGCATCTCGTGGATGAAGCTGATGACGTCCCGGTCCGCTCGACGGCCGAGCTGATCGCGTACTTCGTCGGCGCGGGCAAGCCGGCCTCGGCCTGGCGTGTCGGCACCGAGCACGAGCTGATCGGCGTGATCAAGCCAACCGGCGAGGCACCGCCGTACGACGGACCACACGGGATCGGCAAGCTCCTCGCGGCGTTCGCCGCAGAGGGCGGTGTCCCCGTGCTCGAGGACGGCAACGCGATCGCCCTGACCCGCGGCGACGCCCAGATCACGCTGGAGCCCGGTGGCCAGTTCGAGCTCGCGGCCCGGCCCGTCACTGATGATCACATGTTCGTCAGCGATCTACGCGAGTACCTGGCGTCGCTCGGCGACGTCTCCCAGGAGCTCGGCCTCGCATGGCTGTCCACCGGCATCCGCCCGTTCGGCACGCGCGCCGACATTCCGTGGATGCCGAAGCTGCGCTACGACGTGATGCGCGGCTACATGCCGACCGTCGGTACCCGTGGCCTCGACATGATGCAACGCACTGCGACCGTCCAGGCGAACCTGGACTTTGCCGACGAGGCCGATGCCGCGGCGAAGCTGCGCTGCCTGTACGCGAACACATCGATCCTGACGGCGCTGTGGGCGTGCTCGCCGATCGTCGACGAGAAGGTCACCAGCTATCAGAGCTATCGCGCGTGGATCTGGCGCGACACCGACAACGCCCGAGCAGGCTTGTTGCCGCTCATATTCGATCGAGAGGACGTGTTCACGGCGTACACCGAGTGGGCGCTCGACGTCCCGATGTACTTCGTCTACCGGCATCGGTATCTGACCGTGCCCGCCAACCTGACCTTCCGCACCTTCATGCGCGACGGCTGGAACGGCGAGCATGCGACGCGGGCCGACTGGGCGATGCACCTCTCGACGCTGTTCCCCGATGGTCGGCTCAAGAAGTTCATCGAGGTTCGAGGTTGTGACTGCGGATCGATCGAGATGATCGAGGCGCTCGCGCCGATGATGCGCGGCTTGCTCTACGACACCACCGCGCGCACCGCGGCGAGCGCACTCACGGATGGGATGTCGTTCGAAGCACGCCAGCAGCTCGCGGATGTCGTCCCGATGCAGGGCTTCGCGGCACGCGCCGGCAAGCATACGGTCGGTGAGCTGGCGAAGGAACTGGTCGCGATCGCCGCCGACGGTCTGTCGCGCGTGGCGCCTGCCGCTGTGCCGCTGCTCGCGCCCGTGCACGAGATCGCCACGACCGGGCGCACCCAGGCGGACCGCATGATCGAGCTGTGGAACCAGCACGCGGGTGATCGCCCCACGTTGATCCAGGCGCTCGCGCATCCCGGCCTCGGCTGAACGCAATCAGTCCTCGTCGAAGTCGTCGTCGAAATCGATCGGGATATCGGTGGTGGCTCGCCGCGGCACGACGCGCTCCGCACGAGGCTGCCGAGGATGCTGCATCGCCGGTAGCGGCGGCTCCACCGGGATCGAGAGGTCGTCGAGGTCCACGTCGAGCGCCTCGAGCGCGTTCTCGAGGTCGTACGAGTCGCCCGCCGCAGCGGCTGGCTTTGCGCGCCGAGGCGGATCCATCAGCACCTGTGGTTCGATCACGTCGCTCTCGTCGAACGCGTGCAGCGCCGGGAAGCCTGCGCGATCGGCGGTCGGCGGATCGAACTCGATCGAATCCGCCGAGAGGTTGGCGGCGATGGTGAATCCACCGTCGCCTTCGAAGTCGTCATCGGAGTCTTCGAACGCCGCGAGCGCGTGGCCTGCGCTCACCGAGCGTGGATCGAGCTCACCGAGCTGGGGATCGAGCTCGGACAGGCTCACGGGGCGATCGGAGAACACCGGCGTCTGCTCCGGGCTCTCGGGCGCTGCCTCGAACTCGTCACTGAGATCGAGGCGCGACGCGAAGTCCGACATCGACGCGCGGCGATCCGGATCGATGTACTCGTTCGCGAACTCGTCCGCGGGGTCTGGCTCGGGCGGAGGCTCGGGCTCGGGCTCGGGCTCGGGCGCTACCGGTGTGCTGCGGATGATCGCGTGCTGGCCCGAGACGCGCCGGTGCTGGGCGCGAATCCGTGCGGGAATGTGCGCATTTCCGGGGATGGGCTCCTCGGGCGGCACGATGGCCGGCTGCGGGCGAGCCCGTGCCAACGCTGGCGCATGGGCAGGTGCGGTGAGCGGTTCATCGGACGCGAACACCGTCTCGGCGAGCGCGATCTTGTGTACGCCGGACGCGTCTTGCTCGCCGTGCGCCGTCATCAGATCGGCATCCTCCTCGTCAGCCTCCGCGAGGATCTCGAAGTCGTGGATCTCCTCTTCGACGTCCTCGTCGACGGGCTCCGCAGGTGGGGGGGCGCCCGCGAGGATCCCGAGGTCGTCCGCCTCTGCTTCGGCGTCGGCGAGGTGCTGCTCGAGACTGCGCTCGAGATCCGCCGTGACGGCGGGCTCGGTGGCGAACACATGCTGGTCGAACGCCGCGGCGTCCACCGAGGGAAGCCGCGCGACCTGGGTGTGGTCGACCTCCTCGACATCGCCGTCGCCGAGCTGATGAATCTCGTCGGCGATCTGGTCGGCATCGACCTCGTGATGATCGTCGGGCTCTGCATCGTCGTCGGGATCCGGGTCGACATCGATGATCGGCGTCGAGTCGCGAAGCTCGATGACGTCAGAGGAAGCGATGCGCTCCGGGTCGACGTCGGGCACGGGCTCGACCTTCGCCCCGACCTCCGGTTCGGGCTTCGGCTCGGACTCCGGCTCCCCTTTCGCCTCGAGCGCCGGCACCTCGATCGGTGCGGAGATCGTCGCTGGCGGGGGCGCCCACTTCGCGCTTCGATCGCGGCGAACGGCCGCGCCTCCGAGCTGCTTCGCCAGCTCTGCGGAGGCCGCTTCGATCCCGATCTCGAGCGGCGCGGCCGACATCTCGCGCAGCGCCTCGAGCTCCGCGTCGAGATCGCCACCGGCGAGTGCACGAGCGCGCGCCAGCACGGCGCCGACATCGATGTCGTCGTCGAGCCCGGGAACCTGGACAGCGGAGGCAACGAGGATCGGCCCCGATGCGCGCTCGATCACCTCGGACACAGCCGACCGTTTCTTGCGCGGCGGCTCTGGGTCGAGCGCAGCGACGACATGACTCTTCGCGATCGCGATGGGTCCGGTGTTGCGCCTCGGTGCCGTCATCACCGGCCCAGTCTCGGCACTGACCAGCGTTGCAAGCACGGGCGCGGTGTCGATCGTGATGGCCACGCGCGGGACCGCGTTGTTCGTGGCGTCCCTGATGGCCGAGTCGGCCTCGCTGCGGCGCGCCGCATCGAGATCGGCGGGATGCGGAATCGCGACCTCCGGCAACCCCATCGCCTTGCGCCGCTCGAGCATCTTGAGGATCACCTCGCGACTCTCGCGCGTGACGCGCATCAGCTCGATCGCCATCCCAAACGCGGCTTTGGGGTTTGCAGGATCGGGAGCCTTGGCGGCCTTCACACGACCGAGACCGACGAGCACCGGCGTGTCGTCCGCGAGTCGGAGCTCGAACTTGATCTCCGCCCCGACCGCCTGCAGTGACTTGGTCGGCAGGAACAGTCCCGACTTGCCGACGTTGGGCGCAAACCGATGCACCATCGCTTCGACATCGTCGTAGCGGAGCTTGATGCGAAGCACGACCGGACCTGGTCGCGCCCCGCTGGGTTCGTCGGGAGCCATGGCGGACCCGCGGGTGCGGGCGGTGGTAATTATCCCGCCGGCGACGGCGCAGGGTCAAACCAGCACCTCAGGCGATTCCTGCAAGCCGGGTCAGCGGCCCGCGCACGCCTCATGATCTCGCGAGGTTGGAGGGGCTTCTACAAGCCGACGCCGGTCCAGCCTTCGCTCGCGGTCCACAGCTGCTCTGCGAGAGCAGGGTCGATCGCCCATTGCTTCACGCCCGGGCCACCCCGGGTACCTTCGGGCAACGTGACCGCCACGTCGCTGTCCTCGCAGTACACGCCGCCGACTCCTTCGAGCTGACGGTTGAACGCACACCACGCGATCGTGCCGGCGCCCTGTTCGGCGGTCTTGGTGTCGGCGGGCTTCGCTCCCATCTTCTGGAGATCCTCGTCGGTCATGTGTCGTTGTAGATCGGTGTGAATCACGCCGGGGTGGAGTGCAAGCGCACGCACGCCGTCCTTCTGGCCGCGGCGATCGAGCGCGACCGCGAACAGGACGTTGGCCGTCTTCGACTGGCCATACGCCTTCCACTTCTCGTAGGGCCGGCGATCGTAGAACGGATCTTCGAAGTCGATGCCCGAGAACTGGTGAGCGCGCGACGACACCGAGACGACGCGTGATCCCTTGGCCTTGCGCAGCGCAGGCCACAGCCGCATCGCGAGCTGGAAGTGGCCGAGGTGGTTGGTCGCGAAGTGCGACTCGTACCCGCGAGCATCACGGACCAGCGGAACCGCCATGGTCCCCGCGCAGTTGACGAGCGCGTGCAAGGCACGCCCGGTTGCGAGGAAGCGTTGTGCGAAGGCGTCGACCGATGCGGGCTTGAAGAGATCGAGCTCTTCCTGTTCGACGTTGAGCGTCTCGAGCGCGGCGCGTGCCTTGTCGGGCGTGCGCGCCGGCACGATCACGGTCGCACCGTGATCGGCGAACGCCTTGGCTGCTTCGAGCCCGAGGCCCGAGTAGCCGCCCGTGACGATCACGTTCTTCCCGCGGAGATCGAGGCCCGCGATCGCCTCGCGCGCCGTGGTGTGCGGGCCGAAGCCGGAAGGGAGCGGTGCTTGAGCGCTGGTCACGCGCTGTTGTGTAGCATCAGAACCGCTCCAGACGGGCTATCGAATGTCCCAGCCGCCATCGACCGAGATATAGACGCCGTCGCGCTGCTCCCAGCGACGATCACGCCAGCGGGCATTCGCACGTTCGCGCTCGTAGCGACCGGGGCTCCAGACCCACTGGTCGCCCTGCCAGTCCCACGAACCGCGGACCCAGACGTATCCCGAGCGAGGTGCCCAGCGTTCCTCGCGCAGGGTTGGTGGTGCGGCCGACGGGCCAACCGAGATCCAGCCGCCATCGACGACGACGTAGGCGCCATCGCGCTGCTCGTAGCGATGCGGCCGCCAGCGCTGACCACGCCGCTCGCGCTCGTAGCGCCCGCTGGTCCAGACCCAGTCGCCGCCATTCCATGCCCAGTTGCCCTCGACCCAGGTGTAACCCCGACGTGGCTTCCAGCGCTCGACGCGTACCGCCGGCGGAGCGCGATCGGCGCGGCGCTCGCGGCGCTCCTCGCGACGTTCGGCGCGGTCCTCGCGACGCTCCTCACGGCGCTCGCGGTGATCCCGGCGATCGTCGCGGTGATCGCGGCGGTCGTCACGACGATGGTCACGGCGGTCACGCCGGTTGTCACGATCGGCAAACGCCGGTGACACCGTCGCGATGATCAACGAGGCAAACAACAGTCGAGTGAAGTACCTGCGCATCAATGCCCTCCCATGGACGAACACCGATTCTACCC
>JACCQV010000006.1 GCA_013813945.1 Deltaproteobacteria bacterium
GCCGTATCCCACTGCAGGCGGACCCAGCCGGTTGGTCCCATGTCGCCCATCGCCTCACCGCCGATGCTCACCGACGAGCGCCACGGCTTGCCGAACGTGACCTGGCTGCGCACGCCCTGATCGAACCCGCGGTGACTGACTCCGAGCGCGACGCGAAAATCGAGAAACACCGACGGGTGAACGCGAACGCGGATCTCACCGAAGCCGTAGCGCTGACCGTGGTTGACGTAGTCGTCCTCCATCGTCGTGTCGTTGGAAGCCGGGGTCCTGCCCTGGATGGCCCCGAATCCGAACGCGATGTGATGGAGCTGGCGCAGGAGCCGGTGCGTGTACGTGAGCTCGCTGCGGTAGTAGTAGTCGGGGATGTCGTATCGATTCCCGAAGTTGTGACCGCTGGCGTCGAGCGCGATCTCGTTCTGATGACCGGCGAGCCGCTCGCGATCGATCTCCTCGAGTCGATCGTACAACGTCGGATCCACTCGTACGACGTGCGGCTGCTCCGCGGATGCGAAGTGCATCACCTCCGTACCGTTCGTGTCCTTGCCGCGGATGTAGTACTCGAGCCCAGGTGGACGCGCTGCGGGCAGGCTCGCGAACCAGCCGCCGGCTGACGAGCGCTCGAAGGTAACGTCCTGCCAGTCTGCTTTGCCGATCGCACGCCAGCGAGCGGTCAGAGCCTCCGCGAACGGTGCATCGATCATCGCTTCGAGCTCGACGGGCTGATCGACTGGCGTCGAGAGCGGAGCGACGTGAATCACGAGCGAACGTGGGGCCGCTGCCGGTGCCATGGGTGCGGCAGCCGGTGCCGTGGGTGCACCAGGTTGCGCGTGCGCGATACCCATCGCGGCCACAAGGGCAGCGACGGTGACAAAGGTTGTATGGAGGTGGGTCATCGGATCCTCACCAGTCGAAGTTCAGGGCGAAGCCACCCGAGATGCCCGAGTGATCGATGTCGCGCGCTTGATACGAGATGCGCGCGGAGGGATAGACCCATGACAGCTTGCGGAACCCGACATCGGCGATCAGCCGCACACCGAAGTCTTCGGTCACCGGGACGTCGGTCACCTGCACGATGAGCTGGACGGGGAGCACAGCCGTCGGGAGCCAGTGATATGCGGCCTCGAGTAGCGTGCCGACCTTGTCGCTGAAGGCGGCGCCGATCACGAGGTTCGTGCCCTCCTCGCTGCCGAACCGGACACGCCCGCGTGCGCCGAATCCGGTCCGGAACTGACAGCCGGCGATATCGTCTCCGGAGCACCGGCCTGCCTCCATGTCGTCGATCTCGTCGGTCGTGAGCAGCCCAGCCTGCGGTCGGATCAGCAGCGCGACGTTGGGCCGGAGCCGGAACTCGAGCTCGGTGTAGACGTAGGAGAAGGTGACCTTGCGGCAGCGATACGCT
The DNA here is from genome assembly GCA_013813945.1 of Deltaproteobacteria bacterium. Lineage (GTDB taxonomy): Bacteria > Myxococcota_A > Polyangia > Haliangiales > Haliangiaceae > JABFXX01. The sequence goes on from JACCQV010000006.1 coordinate 1,400, forward strand.
CCGGCGTCGTCGAGGCAACGCGAGGACTTGTCGATCACGTCGCGCGGGCCGCCAGTCCCGGCGAGCGTGCCAAAGCCGAGACGCACGGCATAGATCGGCGTGATGAAGCGATACGTGAAGTCGAACTCGGCCTGGTAGTACTGGTCGTAGCCCTTGCCGAGGCCACCGTCGAAGTCGACGTAGTCGACATGCGCATCGATGTGCGATCGCCCGGATGCGATCGGCGCCTCGGTGACGGTGTCATCGATCTCGATCACCTGCGGCTGGGACTGCGAGCCGAGCACCGGCGAGACCTCTTGCTCGACACCGCCGTCGCGCGCTTCGACGTACCACTCGAGGGTCCCGGCGCGGACCGCATCGGCCTCGATCCGCGCGCGCAGATACGCATCGCCGTCCCGGCGAAGCTCGATCCGGCGGAAGCCCGGCTCGCCTTGAGGGCGCACGTACAGCCAGGCCTGTGCGATCGCCGAAGGCATGCGCACGAGGAAGCTGAGGTCGATCGGCCGGTTCGGCACGGCGCGTTCGAGCGGCGCCACGGCGATCACCGAACCTGGCGCGATCGGCGCGCCCGTCTTCGCCAGCTCGGCGGCGAGGTGCGCGATCCGTGGGTTGCGATCCCCAACGCGAATCGATCGCGCTGCCGCGAGCGCCGCGTCGCGATCCTTGATCTGGATCTTCTGGTTCACGATCTCGTTCTCGATCACCTTGCGGTACGGAGACTTCGGATCGGCCGCGATCAGCGCGGTCCAGCGTTCGATTCGCTTCTCGGGCGGTTGCCCGAGCGTGTCCTGCCAGGCCTTGGTCGCGAGGCCGACGTGATCGACTCCAGGCGTACCCGGCGTCGTGGGCACCGTCGGGGCACCGCCCGGCGCGAGCACCCTGCTCGCCTCTACCTGCGCGGC
>JACCQV010000041.1 GCA_013813945.1 Deltaproteobacteria bacterium
TCTATGACCGGACGAACCGTCCTGATCGCGCACTGCTCGCGTACCAGAAGGCCGTCAGCATCAACCCGAAACACGCGAGCGCGCTCGTCAACCTCGGCGTCCATCAGCTCAAGAACAGCCAGTACGACGCAGCGGTCGAGACCTTCGAGCGCCTGACCCAGCAGTTCAATCGCACCGACGCCGTCACGCTGACCTCGCTCGGCTCGGCGTATCGCGGAAAGTCCGCGGATTACGGCTCGGGCTCGGGCGATCGCAATCAGCTCGTCGGCAAGGCCGAGGCGCAGTACAAGCGCGCGCTGCAGGCGAATGCCAACTACGGCCCTGCCTACTACAATCTGGGATTGCTCTACCTCGACAACGATCCGTTCCCGGGCATCTCGGACTCCGTCGTCCGGCTCAATGCTGCCAAGGCCTGGTTCGATCAGTACAAGAACATGCCCGGCGTCGACATCAAGCTCTATGACGAGCGGATGAAGGACGTGACGAAGGCGCTCAAGCGCGCGCAGAAGAAATCGAAGACGACGAAGCCGACCCCGTAAGGAGCCCCTATGAAGCCGTCCATCACATTCATTGCCGCCGCTGTCACCGCCGCGTTGTTCGCGTCGGTCCCGAGTGCGCGTGCGGAAGGCTGTGAAGAAGAAGACGACGGCTCGGGCGAGAAGAAGCAGGGCAAATTTCACATCGAGTACATCAACGGTAAGCCCGTGACGGTGATCGACACCGTCGTCTCGGTGTGCGGCAAGGTTCCGCGGCCCAGCGTCGTCTACGTCCTCACGGCGAAGAACATCGATTACGAGTGGGAGAACCTGAAGCAGGACTTCATGCCGCTCATCATCCAGACCGTGAAGAAAGCGCCGTTCTGATGGCCGCCGCACGTCAACAACGGAGCGATGGCGGATCTCGCCAGCGCATCCTCCGCATCGGTGTCCTCCTCGGCGGCAAGATCGTCGAAGAGCGCCTGATCCGCGAGCGCACGGCCGTGACGATCGGCCAGTCGATGAAGAACACCTTCTCGATTCCGATCGAGGGCTTGCCGCTCGAGTTCACGCTGTTCGCGATCGATGAGAACAAGTACTACCTTCGCTTCATCGGCAAGATGGACGGCCGCCTCAGCGACGGCGCTGGCGCGGGTCAGGTCAACACGCTCGATGCGCTCAAGCAGCGCGGCGCGACCCAGGTCGGTGACTACTACCAGGTGGCGATCAGCGATGGCGCGCGCGGCAAGCTGTCGCTCGGCGACCTGACGGTCCTGTTCCAGTTCGTCACCGAGCCGCCCCGGCAGCCCAAGCCGATGCTGCCCGCCTCGGTACGCGGCACGTTCGCCGATCGCTTCGATCCGCGGCTCTCGGTGATCCTCGGCGCCTCGATCATCCTGCACTTCGCGATCGTGATCCTCGCGCTGTTCACCGACATCGAGACCGGCGACTCGATGGCCGAGCGCGCATACAACCTGACCTTCAAGCAGGACACCTACCAGGTCGACGTCACGCAGCCCGAGCCGGTGAAGACCACCGACGTGGGATCTGCGGCAGGCAGCGCGGCGCCCGAGGTGGTCAAGAAGCCCGACAAGCCATCGCCGACGCGCCCCTCAGCCGACAAGCCGGATGACGGCGGTCGCTCCGCGGCGGACACCGTTGCGATGCAGGAAGAAGAGGCGAAGAAGTTCGCCGATCTCCTCACCGGCGAAGGCGCCGCAGGCACGAGCGAAGGCGACATGAGCAAGCGACGCCCCGGCGCCGACCTCGGCCAGCAGATCTCCGACGTCAAGGAAGGCGGCAAGCAGGTCGCCATCGGCGGCGGCGCAGGTCGCGGCACGCGTGGCGACGGCGATCCCCGCGTCGGCACCGGCACCGGCCCGAAGATCTCCGGCCCGACGGGCCCCGAGAGCGCGGGTGGCGGCAAGACCACGGAGAAGGCTCCGACCGGACGCATCAACGTCAGCGACAAGCAGTCGTTCGACGAGTCGACGTTGACCCCGGACATCGTGCTGTCGAAGATCCAGTCGGCGTACATGGCCGGCCTCAAGCGCTGCTACAAGACCTATCTCGCCAAGGACGCCAGCGCCCGCGGCAAGGTCACGCTGTCGTTGACGATCAACGAGACCGGTCGTACGACGTCGTCGGGCGCCAAGGGCTTCGCGAGCGAAGTCGACTCGTGCATCGAGGGCCTGATGGGCAGCTGGCGGTTCCCGATCCCGAAGGACAAGGACGGCGAGCCCACCGAGGCGAGCTTCGCGATCACGCTCCAGCTCGTCCCTGACTGAGCCGCACAGGCGGCGAAGGAACCCTTTCGCGGGGGTCTGAGCTCAGCGCTCGAGCAGCATGCCGGCCGCGACCGTCGCGTTCGTCGTTTCATCGACGAGCACGAACGAACCCGTGAGCCGGTTGTCGAGGTACGGATCGTAGACGACGGGGGTCGTGGTGCGCAGCTTGATCCGGCCAAGGTCGTTGAGCGCGAGCTGGGTCGCGCCCGTCAGCTCCTCGCCCGTGTTGACGTCGAGTCGGTACGCGAGCTCGGTCACGATCGCGCGCGTCCAGCGCGTGGTGTGCTTGAGCGCGTAGCGCCCATTCGCTTCCATCGGTCGCTCGGCCATCCAGCAGACCATCGCCTCGAGGTCTTGCCCGACGATCGGCTGCTTGGTCGGCCGGCACAGCATGTCGCCGCGTGCGACATCGACCTTGTCGACGAGATGAACGGTCACGCTCATCGGAGCGACGGCACTCTCGATCGGCACGCCGCCTTGCTCGATCTTCGCAATCTTGGTGGTGACGCCACTCGGCAGCACCATCACGTCGTCCCCCGCGCGCAGCACGCCGCCCGCGACCTGACCCGCGTAGCCACGATAGTCCGGGTGCTCGGCCGACTGCGGCCGGATCACCCACTGCACCGGGAACCTCGCGTCGAACAGGTTGCGGTCACCGGTGATGTCGACGGTCTCGAGGTGCTCGAGGATCGTCTTGCCTCGGTACCACTTCATCTCGGCCGCCCGATCGACGACGTTGGCGCCGGTCAGTGCGCTGAGCGGGATCACGGCGACGTCCGGGACGGCCAGCCGGGTGGTGAACGCGGTCAGCTCGGTCTCGATCGCCTTGAACCGGTCCTCGCTCCAGTCGACGAGGTCCATCTTGTTCACGGCGAACACGACGTGCGGGATCCGCAACAGCGACGCGATCAGCGCGTGACGACGGCTCTGCTCGACGAGCCCGTGCCGCGCATCGATCAGGATGATCGACAGGTTCGCTGTCGACGCACCGGTCACCATGTTGCGCGTGTACTGGATGTGCCCCGGCGTGTCCGCGATGATGAACTTGCGCCGCTTGGTCGCGAAGTAGCGATAGGCGACATCGATCGTGATGCCCTGCTCGCGCTCGGCGCGCAGGCCGTCCGTCAACAGCGCGAGGTTGACGCGTGCATCGCCGCGCCGCCTCGAGACGTCTTCGACCGCTTCGATCTGGTCCACGAACGCGGTCTTCGTGTCGTACAGCAGCCGACCGATCAGCGTCGACTTGCCGTCGTCGACCGAGCCCGCCGTGGAGAACCGGAGCAGCTCGCTATCTTCGTCGAGCCCCGCCATCAGAAGTAGCCCTCGCGCTTGCGGTCTTCCATCGAGGCTTCGGTGAAGCGGTCATCCGCGCGGGTCGCACCACGCTCGGTGAGCCGCGCGGCCGCGACCTCGGCGATCACATCGTCGAGCGTCGATGCCGTCGAGCGCACCGCGCCGGTGCAGGTCATGTCGCCGATCGTGCGGAACCGAACGGTCTCGGTCCGGATCCGCTCCCCAGGTCCCAACGTCACGTGCGCGTTGGCGGCGTACAGCATGTTGTCGCGCTCGAACACTTCGCGATCATGCGAGAAATAGATCGACGGCAACGGAATCTTCTCGTGCTGGATGTACTGCCAGACATCCAGCTCGGTCCAGTTCGAGAGCGGGAACACGCGCAGGTGCTCGCCGCGGCGAACCCGTCCGTTGTAGAGCGACCACAGCTCGGGGCGCTGCTGCTTCGGATCCCACTGCCCGAACTCGTCGCGGTGGCTGAAGATGCGCTCCTTCGCGCGCGCCTTCTCCTCGTCGCGCCGTGCCCCACCGATCGCCGCGTCGAACTTGCCGTCCGCGAGAGCGTCGAGCAGCGTCGTGGTCTGCAACCGATTGCGCGATGCGCGCGGCCCGGTCTCCTCGATCGCGCGACCCTTGTCGATCGAGTCCTGCACGCTCGCGACGATCAGGCGCTCACCCAGGGCTGCGACGGTGTCGTCGCGGTACACGATCGTCTCCGGGAAGTTGTGCCCGGTATCGACGTGCAGCAGCGGGAACGGAAACCGCGCCGGCCGGAAGGCCTTCTCCGCGAGCCGGAGCAGGACGATCGAGTCCTTGCCGCCGGAGAACAGCAGACAGGGCCGCTCTCGCTCCGCAGCAAGCTCGCGGAGGATGTGGACAGCTTCGTCTTCGAGCGTGTCGAGATGGGAGCGGCGATAGGTCGGAATGACGGAACGGTATCACCCGTCCGTTATCACGGACAAGCTGCCATTGAGCCCTATCCAGGATAACTGTCCGTAACGACCCAGAGTTGCCCCTAGACCGGACCGCATTCCCAGGCGTTATCAGCACCATGCCTTCTCCGCGCTCACTCCGGATCGCCGTTCTCCTCAACGGTCACATCGTCGAGGAGCGGGTGATCTCGGGGATGACTCCGGTCACGATCGGCCAGTCGCTGCGCTGCCGGCTCTCGGTGCCGGTCGATGGCGTCCCAC
>JACCQV010000057.1 GCA_013813945.1 Deltaproteobacteria bacterium
CCCCTGTTCCGGGTTGCGATCTGCAACGCTGGGTCCGACCGACGCGATGTAACCCCTCGATCGCAAAGCCGCCTGTCCCCGGATCCGCAGGATCGCCTCGTGCAATTGAGCCAGCCGCGTGACCCGCACTTCCCTCCTCTTGCTCGCCGTCCTCGGCGGCTGCCCCAGCTCGCAGTCCCCCGATCTCGTGGGTCCGTGCAGCGCGACCGGCGAGTGCCTCGAGCCCGAGGACTCGTGCATCCCGGACCGGCGCGTCGGGGACTTCACGATCTGCACGCGGACGACGGAGGACTCGTACCTCGTGGTCGCGGCGTACTCGGGCGCGGGCACCCTCGACCTCGCGGCGAGTGACGTCCGGCTCAACGGCGCATCGATCGATGTGACGCAGGCGTTCAACACCGCGACCCAGACCTTCGAGATCTACACCACGGGCGTCGCGCCCTCGAAGTACAGCTTGCTGTTCCGGGTCCAGAACACGGCGGACACCGAGGTGCGGCCGTTGTTCGTTCCGCTGTGGATCGGTAGCGGGATGAAGTACGCCGACTTCACCTGGCACGATTCGATCCTCTACCAGATCTTCACCGATCGGTTTCGGGACGGCGATCCATCGAACAACCTCGACAACTCGGTTGGCGATCTGGCGCGCGTGACGGATGTCCGCAGCCAGTGGCAAGGCGGCGACTTCGCCGGCATCACGCAGAAGATGCGCGAAGGCTACTTCGACGCGATGGGCGTCAACACGCTGTGGATCAGCTCGCCGATCGTCAACTCGCACCGGTCGCAGCCTGCCGTCGCGGTCGCCGACACCCGTCGGTTCGCGAGCTACCACGGCTACCATCCGATCGCGACGGGGTACACCCACCTCGACGATCTCGGGTACGCGAACCCGATCGAGCCCGCCTTCGGCACGCCCGACGAGCTGCACGAGCTGATCAACGAGGCCCATTCCCGCGGGATCCGGATCATCCCCGACTTCGTGACCAACCACGTCCACCGCGAGGCGCGGCTGTTCGCGACGAACCCGACCTGGTTCTTCAACTACCTGCCCTGCGACAACCGATGGGACGAAGGGCGGCTCGACTGCTGGTTCACGAGCGACATGCCGGACCTCGACTACGGCGGCCAACCAGAGGCCGTCACGAAGGTGGTCGACCACGCGCTGTGGATGATCCAGGAGTTCAACTTCGACGGCTTCCGCGCCGACGCACTCAAGCACATGGACGACCGCTTCGTGCGCGCGTTGAAGCAGGCCGTCGTCGAGGAGATCGAGACCACGGTGCGCGATCACACGCGCGCGCTCGAGCCGACGGTGTTCTACATGGTCGGTGAATCTCTCGGAGGCTGGGCCCGCTACCACGTGCGGCAGGACATGGTGCAGGGCCAGGTTGACGAGGAGTACTACAACAAGACAAAGGCCGCGCTGCTCACGTTCGGCATCAGCGTCCGCCAGCTCGCGGAGTTCGCGATTCCGAACGACACGGCATACGTGACGCCGCGCGAGACGTTCGGCGGCCAGGGCGGTTACCCGGGCGCGATCATGGGCAACTTCTTCGGCAATCACGATCAGGTGCGCGCGCTCACCGAAGCGACCCAGAACGGCGGCGGACACGAGCGCCTGCGCCTCGCGCAGACCTTCCTGATGACCTCGCCGCGCAACATCCCGATGGTCTATCAAGGTGACGACATCGGCACCGAGGGCGGCATCGATCCGGATAATCGCAAGATGCAGCGCTTCACCGGGCTCTCGTCGGCCGAGCAGGCATCGCGCGCGAACCTCGAGAAGGCCGGCAAGCTGCGCGCGGAACATGCGGCGCTCCGCCACGGCACACGCAGCACCGTGGTGATCGAGGACTACTTCTGGGTGTTCAAGGTCACGCACGAGGCCAACGAGGTCTACGTGGCGATCAATCGCGACAACACGAAGTCGTGGGGTCCGCCGCCGGGCTTCGTCGATGGTCTGGGCAACTGCTCGGGTGGATTGATCCCGATTCTCACGTCCTGCATCTTCGTGCGGCCGTAGCGCTCGCCTCCTCCGCCGATCTGTAGTCCGATCATGAACCGGAACTGTTGGTAGATCAGCGGAAGGTCTCCACGGGGAGCACAGGGATACAGGTGCCGTGTGCGCCGACCCGTTCTAGCGGATGCGTTCGAGCGCGTCACGCAGGGTGCGATCGTCGCTGGGTCGGACGAGCCGCGCGACTTCCTGCCCGTCACGCAGGAACACCAGCGTCGGCCACAGCTTGACTCGGAACGATCTGCCTAGCCGCTTGCCCGGCCCATCCTCGATCGTGAGGTGACGGACGTCGGGGTGAGCCGCGAGTGCTCGCGCGATCAGCGGGCGTGCCGCCTGGCAATAGCCGCACCACGCTGCACCGAACTCGAGAACGGTGGCACCCGCGGAGGCATCGACCTCTTCTCGGGTCAGCTCCATCAGGCGCGGCCCCGTCGCTGCTTGAGCCGCGACACCACCGCGGGGTATGCGCCGCTCAGCTCGGCGAGAAGCTGATCCATGGATCGCGGCGCGCGCGGAGCGACGGGAGGTGCGGTGCGTGCTCGCGCGACAGGCACCGGATGGCCGCGCGATCCGTCGGCGGCCTGCGCGGGGTGCGGAATGGCCGCGGCTGCGGCCGATGCAACGGCGGATGCTACCGCTGGCTCATCACTGTCGAGCAGCGGCCAGAGCTGCGCACGCACGTCGGCGGGCAGGATGCTCTCGAGGTACTCGAGTGCGGTTCCGCGCAGGTCGGGATCGTCGACCTGCATCGCATGGAGCGCGATCCGGAGAGGTTCCGCCGGAAGCACGAGACCGAGAACCCGGAACACGTGCTCGAGGCCGCTCGGAGCATGGCCTTCGGTGTCACCGTTGTGCGCTGCCGCTACGAGATCCTCCACGAGCTGGCGCGCCTTCCACTCGGTCGGGTCCGCGAGCAGCTCGCGACGCACCGCCTCGAATACTTCATCCTGCGAGACGTAGTCGAGGTGACCTTCGGCGGCGAGCTTCGCCAGCACCGCACCCGCGCGGTAGCGGACATCGAAGTCGGGGTCGGCAAGGCTCTTCCACAGTGTCCATGCCGCGAGCCGCGGCTCGCCGTGCACGAGAATCGAAGGGATCCGCCGTCGCAGCGTGGGCGACCGGCGCTGGTCGAGGAGAGCATCGGCGAGCACGCCCGTGCAGACGGTGGCGATCGGCGCGAGTGCGGCGCCAGCTTCGCGACCGACGTCCTCTCGCCCGAGGAGATCGATCACGTGAGGTGCAGCCTCGGGCCCGATCTCCCGTGCGAGCGCATGACGCACGCGGGCTACATCGGTCGCTCGAAGGTCCGCGATCAGCGAGACGATCGGATCGTGAGGACCGTGGT
>JACCQV010000072.1 GCA_013813945.1 Deltaproteobacteria bacterium
TCCTTGTGCATGCCCATGATCTGGAGCTTGCCGCGCGGCGCTCGCTTGACCGTGAACGTGCCGCTGTCGTCAGAGATGTTGTCGCGGTCCTCGTCGCCGCCCCAGCGGAACGACATCCCGCTGCCGCCCTGCGCGAGGCTCGCGTGCATGCGCATGCCGGCGACCGGCTTCTTGGTGCCGTGCTCGACGATCCGTCCGGTGAGTGTGACGAGCTCCTCGAGCGCGACGGTGACGCCGGTCTTGGCCTCGGCGTGAGCGAGGTCGAGCTCGATCTTCTTGTTGCCACCCGCGGCGGAGGCGGTGAGGTGGAAGTGGCCGGCGGGGAGATCCTTGAGAACGAACCGGCCGTCGGTACGGAAGAACTGCTCGGTGCGCTCGAAGCCGGTCTTGAGGTCTTGAATGCTGACGGTGAGCTCCTCGAGCGTGCCGCCGGCGCGGGTCGCGAGGCCGGTGATCGAACCGGTGTCCTTGATCTCGAGCCTCGTCGTCGAGCCAACGGCAACGTGCTCCGCGATCGCCTCGCCTCCACCCTTGCGATACGCACGCAGCGTGTACTTGCCAGGAGAGAGCTTGGTGACGACAAACGTTCCGTCGGTGCCGGTGAGGACGGGCTTGTCCGAGTCGCCCCAGCCCCAGCCACGCGTGCTCCCCATCGAGGAGTCCTGAGCCCCGGCCGCATCCGATTCGCGCGCCGTGGAGATGAAGGCGTCCGACACTGGCGTCCCATCAGGCGCGACGACCATGCCCTTGATGATGCCGGTCTGTGATTCGACCACGAGCTTCACCGTCGCGGTCTGCGCCGCGCGAACCGTCGTCTTTTCGCCCTGCTTCGCGTCATCGGTGGTGCCAGGCTTCTTCAGCTGATCGCTCCAGCTGCGTTGCGCGGTGACCCGGTAGTCGCCGGGGCGCAGTGCATCGATCGTGAACGCGCCCTTGGCGTCGGACTTGACGTTGCCAGCGCCCCACCACTGCATCGAATCGATGAGCGGCCGCGCGTTGATCGAGACTCCCTCGACGGGCGTGCCCTGCGCGTCGACGACGGTGCCCTTGAGCGTGCCGCCGTCCTCGAGGATCAGGTCCTTCTCGATCGTCTTGCCGCCGGTGACCTCGACCGTGTACCCGTCGCGCGGCGCGACCGCCTTGTCCGAGGTGACATCGAGCTTGTAGCTCGCGGTGCGGAGGCCCGTCATCTCGTAGCTGCCGTCGCGCTCCGAGGTGCCACCCGACCAGTCGGACTTCGAGCGGGCCGCGCCCCCGACGGTCCTGCCGTTGACGTTCGCGTCCTCGATGGGCTCGCCGCGCGTGGTGAGGACCTTGCCCTTGATCGTCGCGCCGGCCTCGACGATCCACTCGAGGCCGATGGCGTCCTTGTCGGCGATGATGATCGGATCGTAGCTGTCGCGCGCCTGGTAGCCGTCGCACGATGGCGTGACCTTGTACGTACCGGGCAGCACGCCTTCGACGGTCAACGTACCGTCGGGGTCGGTTCGTCCCCAGATCTGGCGGTCCCGCGCCTCGTCGTTGAACGATGCCCAGCCTTCGATGCATACCGTCGGCTTGTCGCCGGCGATCATCACCTTGCCGACGATCTTGGCCGCAGGGAACAGCTTGACGATCACGCCGTCGACCTGCTGACCGAGCCCGACGAGGGTGGAGCCCTCGGTCGTGCCGTAGCCGTGCTCGGTGCGCGCCGTCGCGGTGTAGCGACCCGGTGTGATGCGGTTGACGCGGAACTTGCCCTGCGCATCCGTGCGCTCCGAGCCGCCGCCCTCGCCGTAGCGCCACTGTGCCGGGGAGACGTGAACCTTCGCGCCCTCGATCGGAGTCCCCGTTCGTGCATCGACGACGGTGCCCGACAGGGAGGACTCGGGCGTCAGCAGCAGCTCGAAGACGCCGGGCGCACGGCCTGATTCGCTCGAACCGGCGTAGCCATCGGCGCTCGCCGAGACCTCGACCTGACCTGGCGCGGTCCAGATCGAGAAGGCTCCCTTGTCGTCGGTCTCGGAGACCGGCGTGCTCGCGCCCTGGCCCCACCGACCACTGTTCGCCCGGACCTTCGCGTGCGCGATGGGACCTCCGCTGATGTCGGAGACGATGCCGGTGACCTCGACGCCGCCCTCGCGCAGCACGAAGTCGACGCCGGTCTTGGCCTCTCCGGCAGCGAGCGGGAACCAGTCCTTCTTCTTGTTGCCGTCGGGATGGAACGTCGCGGGGCGATAGGTCTTCGCTCCGGCATCGACGCTGTACTTGCCGGCGAGCAGGTTGGTGAACGCGAAAGCGCCGTTCGCGTCGGTCGTCACGCACGTCGCGTCGCGGGTGAGCTCCGTCGGGAGCTCGTCGGCCGTGATGTCCGCGCACACGGTCGCGCCGGCGATCGGCAGCTTCGCCTCGGTGCGGACCATGCCGGCGATCGAGCCGCGCTTCAGCGTGCGTGGATCGGGACGCTTGGTCGATGCGGTGGACGGTGTGTCGGTCGCGACGTTCGCGGCGACGATCGGCTTGGTCGCCTGGTCTGCATCGGAGCCGCCCGCACGCCACCGCCACACGACGAGCACGAGGACCAAGGCCGCGAGCCCGACGACGACACTCCACCTGCGCTTCATCATTCGGATGCTACGACAGACCCCATGGGGTCCGGGTTGCATTCCCGCGATGTCGTGTCACGAGGTAACAACTTCGCGCGTTGCGCTACTCGAGCACGCGGTTGTCGATCAGCCGGGTAGCACCGACGACGACTGCGAGCGCGAGGACCGCGGGCCGGTCGACGGTGGTCGCGAACGGCGTCAGCTCGTCGGCATCGCGGAGCTCGACGTAGTCGATGCGGGCAAGTGACTCGGATTCGATCGGCGCACGAGCCGCGGCGAGCAACGCAGCGGAGGACCGTTCACCGGCGCGGAACGCGGTCTCCACGGCAGCGAGACCTCGCGACAGCGCCAGCGCAGCGGTTCGCTGCTCGGGGGTCAGGTACGCGTTGCGCGAGGACAGCGCGAGGCCATCGGACTCGCGCACGATCGGAACACTCGAGATCTCGATGTCGAAGTCGAGGTCACGGACCATGCGCCGGATGATCGCGAGCTGCTGGTAGTCCTTCTCGCCGAATACCGCGAGGTGCGGCAGGGTGATGTTGAACAGCTTGCTGACGATCGTCGCGACGCCCGCGAAGTGGCCCGGGCGGCTCGCTCCGCACATCGGTTGCTGCAGGTCGCGAACCTCGACGAAGGTCTGCGCGCCCGCGGGATACATCGCAGAGGCCGGGGGACAGAATGCGAGATCGATCCCGGCGGGGCGCGCCTTCGCGAGATCGCCGACCTCGTCGCGCGGGTACCGCGACAGATCCTCCGTGGGACCGAACTGCGTGGGGTTGACGAAGAGCGTCAGGATCACGATGTCGGCGCGGGCGCGAGCGTGCCGGACCAGCGCGAGGTGGCCGTCGTGGAGAGCGCCCATGGTCGGAACGACGGCGATCCGGCGGCCATCACGGCGGAGATCCTCGGCGCGCGCACGCATCGCCGCTGGCTCGCGGAAGACTTCGAACGGAGGGCGCTGCACACGCGGATGCTACCGCGCAACCTGCGCTAGCAGCGCGCAGCGTCGATGCAATCCTGCGCCGTACTGAGCAGCATCGTCACCTCGACGAGCCCGCCACCGCCGAGCGGATTGGCGCTGCTGCCGCAGAGGTCGAGGCGATCGATCTGCGAGAGGCAGCGCTGCGCCGCGACGCAGCTCGCTGGCGGCGCGGGAATCGGGAACTGACCGAGCGACTGCTCCATGACCTTGCACATGTCCGCCGCGCTCGAGCTCGGGCACTGCTTCATTCGATCGCACGCGCGCTGCACCATCGCGAACACCAGCGCGCTGCCGCCGCCCATGCTGCCGAACGGATTGCCGCCGAGGGCACCGCCGCCACCGCCGCCGCCGAGACCGCCGCGCGGGTTCGCGAACGGATCCTTGAGGAGGTCATCGGGATCGATCGTATCGTCCGGATCGTCGGGCGGAGGGACGGGGGGAACGCCGTTACGGTTGCTCCATGGATCCGCGCCGCCCTGCGGCTGTGGGATGCCAGCTCCGGGATCGCGCGGAGCCATCGGATTGGTGTCCATGCGCTCCGGCGTCGGCGGTGGAGGCAGCTTCGATCCCGCTCGCGCGGACCGCGCGGGTGGCCACAGCATCAGCACCACCGCCGTGCCGATCGCGAGCACAGCGAGCACGATCACGATCACCGGCCAGTTGCGCCAGATCGATCGATTCGGTTCCGTCTGCATCCGCCCGGTGGGGCGCTGCGGCAGGATCGGGCGCGACTCGTCGTGATACGGGTTTGCGATCGCGACCACCGGCGAGGGCGAGACCACGGTCGCTGCGAGGTGGGGCGCATACGCGGCGTGACCATTCGCGACGACGTCACCCGCAGGGGTGCCGAGGATTGCCGACGGTGCATCACTGACCGGATGAGCCGCCGGTTGCACCGGTACTACCGGTATCGGGGGGCCCAGGGTGGATGCGGCAAGAGGAGGCAACGCAGCCATCGCCGCGGGACGTGTGGTCCGCTGCGCCGCGATGTCGGCCTTGCAGTGCTTGCAGCGACCCGCAATGGGGTGGACCAGACCACCGCAGAGCGGGCAGGGGATGCGGGCTTCCGAGGGGCCTGAGGTACGAGCCGCCACTGCCATGTCCTTGATGCTGGCAGGAGAACCCTGTGGATGCAAAGGCAACTACGCATGGCGCGTACGAGAAGTGGCATTGCCAAGCCTGCAGACGCGTCGCAAAGTGCATCGATGGGTGGACCGGTTCGGCCGCGTGTCGTTCACCACGAGGTGCGGATCGCCAATCTCGATCCGCGTCACGATGGCGTGAAGATCGCGCAGCTCTCGGATATCCACGTCGGCGACCTGACCCCCGCCGCCCACATCCGTGCGGCGATCGATGCGGCCAACGAGCAGAATCCGGACCTGATCGTCCTCACCGGCGACTACGTGTGCTGGAAGCGCAGCGAGGTCGCACTGGCCGCGCAGCAGCTCGGCGGATTGCGCGCGCCCCGCGTGCTCGCGGTCCTCGGCAACCATGACTACTTCGTCTGGGGCGCAGGCGTGACGAGCGCGCTCGAGCGCAATGGCTACGAGGTCCTGCGCAACCAGACGACGATCGCGCATGTGCGCGGGGCACCGCTCGCGATGATCGGCGTCGACGATCCGATCACGCGGCATCATGACCTCGACGCGTCGTTCGCGGGCACCCCGTCGACGATGACCCGGGTCGTGCTCTGTCACTCCCCGGATCACGCACCCGAGATCTCGCGACGCGGCGCCGATCTCGTCATGTCGGGTCACACGCACGGTGGGCAGATGTTCGTGAAGGGCATCACCGACCGGCTGATGAGGCGCGCCGGGCTCAACTACCGCCGCGGGTTCTTTGAATTCACCGAGGCCGAGCGCAAGACGACCCTCTACGTCACGCCCGGAGTCGGGTTCTCGGGCGTGACCCGGCGGTTTGGTGAGGGAACCCATGCCGAAGTCGCCGTCCTGACGCTTCGCCCGGCCCTCCGGGAACAAGTGCGGGCCGCCGCCGGTTGAGGGGGCATATGGCGCGAGCGTTCACCGAACGCATCTGAGTGTCCATGCCGGCCTCGGCCGGCGCCGGCGCTAGCGCCAATGCTGGTCAGTTAAGGTCGTTCGTGCACGTGCACGTGCACGTGCAC
>JACCQV010000095.1 GCA_013813945.1 Deltaproteobacteria bacterium
CGGCGAGAAACTCGATCGAGCGCTGATAGACACGCAGCTTCTGGAACCTCAACACGACCGAGCTATCGGTTGCGTTCCCACGGGTTGCGTGGGTCAACGTCAACGTCCAAGGTGGCGTTGATGTTCAGGTTCACGTCAACGCGACGTGAACTGAGCGGCATTGCGTCTAGAACGCGCCGGTCAGTGCGATGCCACGGCCCGCAGGCACGATCGCGATGTTGCTGTGCCTTCGCATCAACCTCGGGATCGTCAGCCCCGCGATGACGCCGACGGTCGCACCGGTGACGACATCCGTGAAGTAGTGCTTGTCGCCGGCGATGCGGAGGTAGCCCGTGGCCGTCGCGAGGGTCAGCCCGACACCCCAGATCAGCGGCTCGGTGTTGCTGCCGCGCCAGCGGGCCAGCAGGCCAGCGCTCGTGGTGACTCCGAACGCGAGCGCGCTGTGACCTGACCAGAACGAGAGGTTGTCGTCCTGATCCGGCGGCGGATTCTCGAAGTGGACGAACGGTCGCCGGCGAGCGAACGACCACTTCACCATCTGGGTCACGGCCTGGCTGATCGCGATGGTCTCGAAGATCGGAATCGTGTCGTCGATCAGCCGTGCCCAGCCCGCATCCGGTGAGGACAGGCCGCTGAGCGCGGACATCCCGAGACCGAACAGCGGCGCCGCGACATAGCCGGTCAGGTGCGAGAACAGGCGCGCATCCTCGACGTCGTTCCAGAGAACGGCGTCGCGGACGCTGACATCGATCCCCGGCGGCTGGCACCAGCGGCAGGAGTCGGCGGCCAGCGCGGGCTTGAACAGGCTCTCCGATGCGACGAAGCCGAGGCCCAGGCCCGCAGACAGCGATAGATGAAACACGCGATTCCTGCCGTGCGGGCCCTCGTACCAGGCCTCGGCGAAGGCCGGAGTGGTGCCGAGGCAGACCCCGAGCACCGTCAGCACAGCCAGTGCGGGTCGTCGCATTCGCTCTACCCTAGCCGGCTGCCCGCGAATCGCGGGGGGCAAGAACGTGCAAATCTACGGCGCGTCCCGGTACAATTTATCGATGTCCGTCGCGCTGGGGATCGATCTAGGCACGACCAACTCGGTCGCTGCGATCGCCACACCGACCGGTGTCGAGTTCATCCTCGGCCCCCGCGGCGAGCGCGTGCATCCATCGGTGGTTGCGTTTCCGTCGAGTGGTGGCGTGGTCGTCGGCGCCGACGCCAAGCGCTACCGACTGACCGAGCCGCATCATGTGATCCACTCGGCGAAGCGCTTCATCGGGCAGAACATCCGCGCGCCGCTCGTGCAGCTCGCGATGACGGGTGTGCGGTACCGCGTCGAGGAAGGCCCGAACCAGCAGCCGATCGTCGTCGTGCGCGACCGCCGCATGACGATGCCCGAGATCTCGAGCAACGTGCTGTTGCACCTCAAGCGGTGCGCGGAGCGCCAGCTCGGCACGCCGATCAAGGATGCCGTCGTCACGGTGCCGGCGAACTTCACCGACGGCCAGCGTCAGGCAACCAAGGAGGCCGGACGCCTCGCGGGTCTCGACGTGATGCGGTTGATCAACGAGCCGACCGCGGCCGCGCTCGCGTACGGCTTCGGGCGCGATCGGCAGCAGGTCATCTGCGTGTTCGACTTTGGCGGCGGCACGTTCGACGTCTCGATCCTTCGCCTCAATGGCGAGGTCTTCGAGGTGCTTGCATCGGAAGGTGACTTCTTTCTCGGCGGCGACGATCTGGACCGCGCGCTCGGCGAGGTGCTCGCGGCGGAGTGCAACCGGATCCTGGGCGTCGATCCACGCCCGCATGCGGCGTTGATGATGAAGCTGATGATGGGTGCCGAGGCCATCAAGATGCACCTCTCGGAGAATGACTCCGCCGAGGGCGAGATCGACGGGCTCGATCTGCCCGGAGCGAAGGGCAGCAAGTTGCCGTTCGCGATCACGCGCAAGCAGTTCGAGGACCTGATCTCGGGCTACGTCAATCGCACGTGCGAGGTCACCAAGCAGGTGCTGCTGACCGCGGGGATCGACGCGAGGTCGGTCTCCGAGATCCTGTGCGTCGGCGGCTCGACGCGGATCCCGCTCGTGCGGCAGCGGCTCGCCGAGGTGTTCCGCAAGGCGCCGAACACCACGATCAACCCCGACGAGGTGGTCTCGCAGGGAGCCGCGATCCAGGCAGGCAGTCTCGTCGGTAACCTGTCGTCCGGGACGGGCATGGGCGCGCGCGATGCCGTCGCGACCGCCGCGCACTCCACGCTTGGCGGTGGCGGCAACGTCGTGCTGCCGGACCAGCAGGCGAAGCGGCCGATCCTGATGGACGTCAACCCGGCGACGCTGGCGATCCATACGGCCGGCGGGTTCACGGAGCGCCTGCTCGAGAAGAACGCGCCGATCCCGATCGAGCGCTCGCGCGTGTTCACGACGTCGCGCGACAACCAGACGCGCGTCGAGATCGACTGCTGCCGCGGCGAGAACCGGCGCTACACCGAGAACGAGCCGCTCGGAACCCTGGTCCTCGATGACCTGCCTGGGGGGAAGCGCGGCGAGCTCAAGATCGAGGTCTCGTTTCGCGTCGACGCCGATGGAATCCTTCACGTGCGCGCGACCGATCAGACCACCGGCGTCAAGCAGGAGGCACATCTCCAGGTCCTCGGCGCGCCGTCTGCGCTGGACATGCCAGGATGAGCGCACGCGTCGACGTCCTGTTGTGGGCGCAGCGAGTTCTGGCGATGACCGGCGCACCTCCGCATCAGCTCCTCGGCCTCAAGGCCGATGCGACGCTGGAAGCAGCGCAAGAAGCATTCCACAAGATCGCGCGAACGTCGCATCCGGACATTCATCGATCCGGGCTGACTCCCGAGGACCTCGAGACGGTGACGCTCGCGTACGCGCGATGTGCGGGCGCGTACCAGGAGTACCGGTCGAAGCGGATCCAGACCACCCGGTTGCAGCCGATCAAGGAACCACTGGACAGCGGCGCGCCCGCCAGACCATCGGGCCCGATCGGGGCCCAGCCCGGTGCGGGGGCCTCGGGCCAGATGAACGGCAAGGCGTTGATCTATTACCGCAAGGCCGAGATCGCGCTACGCCGCGGTGATCTCAAGGGCGCCATGCTCCAGATCAAGATGGCGATCGCCGGGGATCCCCAGTCGACGTTCCTCCGGACCGCGCTGGTCGAGATCGAAGCCGAGCTCGCGCAAAACACCTAGGCTGTTCCCGGTCGTGGGTGTGCAACCCCTTGCACTTCCTTGGACGCGAGCGTCCGGTGGACAGAGTGGCGACCTTGTGGCTAGCTCCGCGGGCTATGTCCGCGCGGACGACCACCGGCACTTCGATCACCGGCCACGGTGTGTGGCACCCCGCCAACGTTCTCGAGAACTCCGAGCTCTGCGCGGCGTTCAACGAGTTCGTGCGGCGCGACAATGCTCGCAACGCCGACGCGATAGCAGCAGGCACCCACGAGCCGCTCAAGGAGTCGACGCCCGAGTTCGTCGTCAAGGCGTCGGGGATCCTGAGGCGCTACGTCGAGGACAAGACCGGTCTCGTCGATCCCGAACGGATGTGTCCCAACATCAGAGACCGACCGGAGACCGAGCTCAGTATCCAGGCGGAGTACGCCGTCAACGCCGCCAAGGTCGCACTCGAGCGCGCCGGCCGCGTCGGCGAGGAAGTCGATCTCGTCGTACTGGGTTGCTCGAACCTGCAGCGTCTCTATCCAGCGCTCGCGATCGAGGTCCAGGACGCGATCGGTGCGCGCGGCTACGCGTTCGACATCTCGCTCGGTTGCTCGGCTGCGACCGGGGCCACGCAGCTCGCCTCACAGGCCGTCCGCCTCGGTCAGGCGAAGTGCGCTCTCGTCGTCGTCCCCGAGCTGACCACCGGCCACATGAACTGGCGCGAGCGCGACAGCCACTTCATCTTCGGCGATGCCTCGGTCGCGCTGGTGGTCGAGCCTGCCGCGACCGCGAAGGCGAGTTCGTGGGAGATCCTCTCGACACAGATGGCGTCGAAGTGGTCGGCGACCACGATTCGCAACAACCGCGGCTATCTCGACCGCTGCGACCCGGACACCGAGCGCGACGAGGTGTCCAAGCTGTTCCATCAGCAGGGCCGCCGCGTGTTCAAGGAAGTTGTCCCGATGGCGGAGAAGTTCATCAAGGATCACCTCGCGGCGCACGACCTCCAGCCGGCACAGGTGACCCGCTACTGGCTGCACCAGGCGAACCAGGCCATGAACGAGCTGATCGCGAAGCGCGTGCTCGGTCGGGCGGCAACCCGCAGCGAGGCTCCGATCATCCTCGACGAGTTCGGCAACACGGCCTCCGCCGGCTCGCTGATCGCGTTCTCGCGGCACAACGAAGAGCTGGCCGCGGGCAGCTACGGGATGATGGCGTCGTTCGGCGCTGGCTACTCGCTCGGATCGCTGCTTCTCCAGCGCCAGTAGCCGCTGTCAGTTCGCGGCCGGCCCGGCAACGAGCGGTTGGTTCTAGTCCAAAAATCGGACGCAATCTCGCGGGCTTCGTGATGTCGGACCCGTCTGGTAGGGTCTGCTCCGATGTTGACGGATGCGACAGGAGCACGTGAGGCCGTCGACGGCCATGCGGTCCTGTCGCGCGCGCTCGCGCTGTTCGGCCACACGTCACTGCGTCCTGGTCAGGCCGAGGTCATCGCCGACATCTTCGCCGGACGGCCCGTGATCGGCGTGATGCCGACGGGCGCCGGCAAGTCACTGTGTTATCAGCTCCCCGCCGTCGTCCTCGGCGAGCGCGGCGGCATCACCCTCGTCGTCTCTCCGCTGATCGCGCTGATGAAGGATCAGGTCGACGCGCTGACCGCCCGCGGCGTCCCCGCAGTCGCGCTGACCTCCGCCTCCGGCGCGAACGAGAAGAGCGAGATGCTCGACCGGATCCGCGCCGGTGCGTACACGCTGGTGTACGTCGCCCCCGAGCGCTTCCGCAGCCCACGGTTCATCGAGGTGCTGCGCTCGATCGCGCCCAAGATCGCCCTGGTCGCGATCGACGAAGCGCACTGCATCTCGGAGTGGGGTCATGACTTCCGACCCGACTACCGTCGCCTCGGTCAGGTCATCGTCGAGCTCGGCGCACCGCGGCTCGCCGCGTTCACCGCGACCGCGACACCCGAGGTCCGCCTCGATATCGCCGCCCAGCTGAAGCTCGAGAATCCACGGCTCCACGTTCGCGGCTTCGATCGACCGAACCTCCACTACGCCGTCACCAAGGCCGGTGGCACCGACGACAAGACCGCCCAGCTGATCGAGCTCGTGCGCACGCGCGACGGCGGAGTCGCCCTCGTCTACGCGGCCACCCGCAAGAACGCCGAGAAGTACGCGCTCGAGCTCAAGGCCGCCGGAATGCGCGCGCTCGTCTATCACGCGGGCCTCGAGGGCGGCGCCCGCGAAAAAGCGCAGGACGTGTTCATGTCCGGTCAGCTCGACGTGATCGTCGCGACCAACGCCTTTGGCATGGGCATCGACAAGAGCGACATCCGCCTCGTCGTCCACGCCGACATCCCGCGCAGCCCCGAGGCCTATTACCAGGAGGCCGGCCGCGGCGGTCGCGACGGCAAGCCCACGCGCTGCGTCCTCCTGTTCAACCACGGCGACATCCGCCTTCAAGAATTCCTGATCGACGCCTCGTACCCTTCCGCCGAGCTGTTGCGCGGCGTGTGGAAGCTCCTGCGCGACAAGCCCGAGCTCGGTCGCATCTGGCCGCCGCAAGCGGCGGCCGGGCCTCCCTACGAGGACGAGCTCGAGGCGCGGCTGCGCAAGCAGCTCGTCGGCATCGTCGCCGGCGGATCCGGCCGCGAAGGCGGCGAGGTCTCGGGTGCCGCGATGGGTGCTGCGCTTCGCATCCTCGAGCGCCACGGCATGCTCCGTCGCGACGACGAACGCATCGTCGCCAGTCGCCCCGCGACTGACGGCGCCTACCCTCCCCTCGACGTCGAGTCCCTCCAGCGTCGCGCCGATGTCGAGCGCTCCAAGCTCCGCACGATGATCGAGTACGCCTACTACCCGCGCTGCCGCCGCCAGTTCGTCCTCGAATACTTCGGCGATCAGGACTGGGCGAGTCGCGACCGCACCTGTGGCGGCTGTGACAACTGCGAGGCAGTCGCGCACGGCCGCAGTACGGGCCTCTCCGATACCGAACAGAAAGCGATTCGCGATCTGCTTCTGCTGGTCGGCAACCTCAACGGTCGCTACGGACGCAAGCGCGTCGCCGGTCTCGCGATGGGTACCGACGATGACCCGAAGTTCGACGAGCTCGCCGAGCGCGGGTGCCTGCGCGGCTTCCCCGAGCGCCAGATCATGGATCTTCTCCGCGCACTCGAGGGCGCTGGCCTGATCGAGGCCTCGCGCGGCGAGTACCC
>JACCQV010000148.1 GCA_013813945.1 Deltaproteobacteria bacterium
CACGGACTGGATGCCGAGCGGCTCGATGAACATGCTGCGCGAGCTCGCGTGCGCGGACGGCTTCAACACGACCTACCTCGACGGCTACTTCTCCGACGTCGAGCTGTGGAAGATGGTCACCGTCAACGCGGCATCGGTGACCGCGACCGACGACGTGATCGGCGTGCTCGCGCCCGGCAAGGTCGCCGACATCACGATCTTCCGGCGCAACGACAAGCCCGCGTACCGCGCGGTGATCGAGGCGAACCCCGAGGACGTCGTACTCGTGATGCGTGGCGGCAAGATCCTGTACGGCGATGACGTGGCAACGACGGCGCTGACGACCGACACCGCGTGCGACGCAGTCGACGTGTGCGGGACGATGAAGAAGGTCTGCCTGATGGCGGAGGCCGGCAAGACGTACACCGCGCTCAAGGCCGCGGCCGGCGCGAACATCTATCCGGCGTTCACCTGCGGCACCCCGATGAACGAGCCGTCGTGCACGCCGATGCGGCCGACCGCGACCGCGGGCTCGACCGTGTTCACCGGCGTCGCTTCCGCCACGGACAGCGACGGTGACGGCGTGGAAGATGCCGCCGACAACTGCCCGATGACGTTCAACCCGGTGCGCCCCGTCGACAATGGCGTCCAGGGTGACGCCGACTCCGATGAGGAAGGCGACGCATGCGATCCGTGCCCGCTCGATGCCGACGCCACGTCGTGCAGCTCGATCGATCCGAACGACCGCGACCACGACGGCGCGCCGAACGCGACCGACAACTGCCCCGAGCTCGCGAACGCCGACCAGGCCGACGGCGACAACGACGGCAAGGGCGACGCCTGCGACGCGTGCCCGACCGAGTCCAACCCGGGCGCGGCGGGCTGCGCGACCACGATCTACAAGATCAAGAACGGCATGACCCCGGTCGGCACCGCCGTCCACGTCGTCAATGCACTCGTCACAGGCAAGGGAACGAACGGCTTCTTCGTCCAGGTCAAGGTCGGCGACCCGGGCTACCTCGGCGCCGATCACTCCGGCCTGTTCGTCTACACCGGTACGATGGCGCCGACCCTCGCGAACGTCACCGTCGGTGCGCGCGTCACGATCGACGGCACGGTCACCCTGTTCCAGGGCCAGACCGAGCTCGATGGGGTGACCGCGGTGGTCGTGACCGCTGCCGGTCCGGAGGCCGTCCCCGCGCCCATCGCGGTGACCTACGCAGACGTGAAGACCGGCGGCCCGCGCGCGCTGACTCTCGAGGGCGTGATCGTCTCGCTGCCCGGCGCATCGGTGACGGCGCTCAACGCGATGTTCGGCGAGTTCACGGTCACGGATACGACCAACAATTCTCTGATCGTCGACGACTTCCTGTTCGTCCCGCCGACCCCGGTGGTCGGCCAGATGTACTCGGCGCTGAGCGGCATCCTGACGCTGCGGCAGAGCGTCTCCAAGCTCGAGGTCCGCAGCGCTTCCGATCTGATGGCCGGTCCGCCGGGTCTCGCATCGTTCGGTCCGAACCTGTCCTACGCGCGCGTCGGCACGGTCGGCGCGACGTTCCCGCAAGCACTCACCGTGACGCTGTCGGCGCCGGCGCAGGGCAACACCGTGGTGACCATCCTGTCGGGGAACACCAACGCCCTGACGGTCACCAACGTCACCGTGGCAAACGGGATGACCACCGCGACGGTCCCGGTGACCGCGCTGATGCAGAACCCCGACGTCAGCGTGATGGCGATGCTCGGCGTGCAAGTGCTGACGGCGCACGTTCGCGTGCTCGGGGTGACCGAGGTTCCCTCGACCGTCACGTTGACGCCCGACGATGCGACGGTCGCGCCCAACGGCACGGTCCAGTTCACCGTGACGCTCGACATCCCGGCGCTGGCGCCGACCGTGGTCAACCTCGCAGTCTCGCCGACCAACGCGGGCACACTGCCGGCCTCGGTGACGGTGCCGACGAACGCGACGTCGGCGACGTTCTCGTATACGGACACCGCGAACATCGGTACGGCGACGGTCAGCGCGGCGCTCGGCGCGAGCACGAGCAACGCGACGGTCACCGTCTCGACGGGGGCGACGCACCTGGTGATCAACGAGGTCGACTACGACCAGATCGGCTCGGATAACGCCGAGTTCATCGAGATCTACAACCCGTCGTCGGCGGCGGTCAGCCTCGCCGGCATGCAGGTGATCCTGGTGAACGGGAGCACGGGGGACATCTACGACACGATCGACCTCGGCACCGGCACGCTTGCCGGGAGCTCGTACCTCGTGATCGCCGGCGCCAACGTCAGCGTCATCTCACCGGCGACCAAGCGCGACCCCGGGTGGCTCACCGACAAGATCCAGAACGGCGCACCCGACGGCATCGCCCTGATCGACAACGTCGCGCACACGCTGATCGATGCGCTGTCCTACGAAGGCGGCGTGACGATGGTCGACCTCCCCGGGTTCGCCGCCCCGGTTTCCTTGGTCGAGGGCACGATGCTCCCGATCACGAGTGCGGATTCCAATACCGTCGCGGGGTCGCTGTGCCGGTCGCCCAACGGCCAGGACACCGACGACGCTGCGGCAGATTGGCGCGTTTGCCCGGCCTCATCGGCCGGCCTACCGAACCCCTGACCGGCCGCGGGGCCGTGGTGTATAACCCCTCCCACCATGGCCTTCTCCCTCGACAAGCAGGGCATTTCCGTCGCCGAGATCTATCGCAACCCGTCGCCCGCGTTCCTCTACGAGGCAGCGCTGCGGTTCGAGAAGGGTTCGACGATCTCGTCGACCGGCGCGTTGATCGCGTACTCGGGCAAGAAGACCGGCCGTAGCCCGACCGACAAGCGCGTCGTCGACGAGCCGGAGGTCCGCGATGACATCTGGTGGGGCAGCGTCAACATCAAGCTCGACCCGCAGAGCTTCCTGATCAACCGCGAGCGCGCGATCGATTATCTCAACACGCGCGAGCGGCTCTACGTGATCGACGGCTATGCCGGCTGGGACGCCCAGTACCAGCAGAAGATCCGGGTCGTGTGCGCCCGCGCGTACCACGCGCTGTTCATGCACAACATGCTGATCCGTCCGACCCCGGCGCAGCTCGAGACCTTCGGCGAGCCGGATTACGTGATCTACAACGGCGGCGCGTTCCCCGCGAACCGCCACACCGCCGGTATGACCTCGACCACGTCGGTCGATCTGTCGTTCGCGCGCCGCGAGTTCGTCATCCTCGGCACCGAGTACGCCGGCGAGATGAAGAAGGGTGTGTTCACGATCATGAACTACCTGATGCCGAAGCAGGGCGTGCTGTCGATGCACTGCTCGGCGACGCAGGCACGCGACGGCAGCGATACGTCGATCCTGTTCGGCCTGTCGGGTACGGGCAAGACCACGCTGTCGGCGGATCCCAAGCGCCTGCTGCTCGGCGACGACGAGCACTGCTGGACGGACCAGGGCGTGTTCAACATCGAGGGCGGTTGCTACGCCAAGGTCATCAAGCTGTCCAAGGAGCAGGAGCCCGACATCTGGAACTCGCTCCAGTTCGGCGCCGTGCTCGAGAACGTGAAGTACGAGCAGACCTCGCACCTCGTCGACTTCGACGACACGTCGCTGACCGAGAACACGCGCGGCAGCTACATCCTCGACTCGATCCCGAACGCCAAGCTTCCGGCGGTCGGCGGTCACCCGAAGAACGTGATCTTCCTGACGGCGGATGCCTTCGGTGTGCTGCCGCCGGTCTCGAAGCTCACGCCGGGCCAGGCGATGTACCACTACATCTCGGGCTACACGGCGAAGGTCGCCGGTACCGAGCAGGGCGTGAAGGATCCCGAGCCGACGTTCTCCGCATGCTTCGGCGGTCCGTTCCTCGTCTGGCATCCCACGAAGTACGCCGAGCTCCTCGCGGAGAAGCT
>JACCQV010000151.1 GCA_013813945.1 Deltaproteobacteria bacterium
GAGGCCGAGGTCGACGTCTACTTCAAGGTCGACGAGAAGGCCAAGGTCAAGATCCGCGACGTCCAGTTCATCGGGAACCAGACGATCTCCGACGACGAGCTGCGCGGTGCGATCGCGACGCGACGCCAGGACGCGCTGTCGTTCCTCAACGACTCCGGAACCTATAGCCAGGAAGCGTTCGAGCGCGACCTCCTGCTGGTGTCCGCGTACTACTGGGATCGCGGCTACGCGAACGTCAAGGTCGGCACCCCGCAGCTGCGGCTCTCGCGCGACAAGCAGTTCATGTACCTGTCGATCCCGGTCGACGAGGGTCCCGTGTTCACGATCGGCTCGGTCGCGTTCAAGGGCGATCTGATCGGCTCGGCCGCGGAGAACGCGAAGAAGATCAACCTGCGCGCGGGGCTGACGTTCTCGCGCACGACGATCGCGGAGGACCGCGAGAAGCTGAGCTCGTTCTATCAGGACCAAGGCTACGCGTACGCGAACGTCCTGCCGCTGACCAAGGTCGACCTGCCGAACCGCAAGATCACGCTGACCTTCGAGGTCGCGCGAGGCAAGCGCGCCTACTTCGAGCGCATCAACATCCGCGGCAACTCGAAGACCCGCGACAAGGTGATCCGCCGCGAGATGAAGATCTCCGAGGGCGAGATGTTCAACAACACGAACCTCGAGGTCTCGAAGCGCCGGATCACCGCGCTCGGGTTCTTCGAGAACGTCGTGATCTCGACCAAGCGTGGAAGCAGTGACGAGTTCGTCGAGGTCAACGTCGAGGTCTCGGAGCGGCCGACCGGCACGTTCCAGATCGGTGCTGGCTTCTCGTCGGTCGAGAACTTCATCGCGCAGGCGCAGATCTCGCAGAATAACCTGTTCGGTCGTGGTCAGACGCTCGCCCTGCAGGCGCAGATCTCGAGCCTCCGCCAGCTGTTCCTCCTGCGGTTCGTCGAGCCGTACTTCCTCGACACGCAGTGGACGTTCGCGTTCGACCTCTACAACCAGAGCCGCGGCTTCGGGACGTTCTATCGCAACGCCTCGGGTGGCACGCTGACGTGGGGCTATCCGCTGTCGTACGAGGCGCGGGCGTTCCTCACCTACAAGCTCGAGGACGTCAGCATCACGACCGGCTCGGGCGGAATCGCGAACCTCGGTGCCACGAGCGCTCCGATCCAGGCGACCAGCGTCGCGAACTTGTTCCGCGGTGGCGTCACCAGCTCGCTGCGCGCGTCGCTGTCGTGGGACTCCCGCAACAACCGCCTGTTCCCGACCGGCGGCTGGTACCACACGATCTTTGCCGAGTACGCGAGCGAGTACACGGGCTCGGAGAACAAGTTCGTTCGCTGGGGTGGCTTCATGCGCCATTACCGGAACCTGTACGGGCCGTTCGTGCTCAAGCTCAACGCCGAGCTCGGCTTCACGACCTCGACGGATCCGCTGGGCGTGCCGATCTCGGAGCGCTATCTGGTCGGCGGCATCTACGACATCCGTGGGTACGCCCCGCGCTCGCTCGGCCCCAAGCTCCTGACCCAGCCGCCCGGAGACGTCGGGCAGAGCCTCGGCAGCCTGCCGCTCGGCGGCAACATGCAGGTCATCTTCAACAGCGAGATCGAGTTCCCGCTGTTCAAGAAGGTCGGCATCTCGGGCGTCGTGTTCTTCGACATGGGCAACGCGTACAACCTCGAGGACCGCTACTGCTCGGGCCTGCAGCGCAAGAACTCGTCGATCTCGATCAAGTTCGACCCGTGCTTCCGGTTGCCCGACTCGATCGTCAGTGGACTGCGCAAATCGGTCGGCTTCGGGTTCCGCTGGTTCTCGCCGATTGGCCCCCTGCGGTTCGAGTGGGGTATCCCGCTGGACGCGCAGATAGGCGAAGATCCTCTGGTCTTCGAGTTCACCATCGGTAACTTCTTCTAGCCCTGGGCATCTGCCGGGCTCGTTGAACAACGGGCTTGGACCACCGTCCAAGTCGTCGTATGAGGTGCCTATGAATCGCTTCCTTGCTCTTGGTTGTCTCGGTCTCGGCCTGATGGTGTCGCCGCTCCTCTCGAGCCCGGCGGGCAGCGCGGTCCCCGCTAGCCCGAAGATCGGGATGATCGACATCGAGGACACGCTCTCGACCACGCCTGCTGGCAAGCGCGCCAACGACGCGTTCGAGAAGACGCGCAAGTCGAAGCAGGCCGAGCTCGACAAGCGGCAAGAGGACCTCAAGAAGGCCGATGCCGACCTCGACAAGCAGAAGACGGTGCTCAAGCCGGAGGCGTACGCGCAGAAGCGCTCCGAGCTCGAGAAGAAGTTCGTGGATCTGCAGCAGACGTACGTGAAGCTCGAGCGCGAGCTCGCGAGCGATCGCACGAAGCTGATCCAGGGGCTGCTCAAGCAGGCCGAGCCGCTGATCGCGAAGATCGCGAAGGCCGAGGGCGTCCACCTGATCATCGATCGCAGCGCGACGGTGTGGACCGATCCCTCGGTCGATCTGACGGCGAAGCTCAAAGCCGAGATGAAGTGATCGCAGCCACGGGCGTTGAGGCCCGGTGGGTGTCCGCGAGGGACTCCCTCGCCGTAAGGTGATTCGGCTCCTTGCTTCGCGCGGAGCCGAATCGATCTATCGGCTCGGTCGTGCTACCACCGGTCGCATGTCGGAGCGGCCCGCAGATCCCGTGATGAAGGCGGAGCAGATCCTCGGTCTGCTTCCTCATCGCTACCCGTTCCTGCTGATCGATCGCGTCCTCGAGCTGACCGACGACAAGGTCGTTGCGCTCAAGAACGTCTCGTTCAACGAGCCGTACTTCCAGGGCCACTTCCCGGGGGTGCCGGTGATGCCGGGCGTGATGCAGATCGAGGCGATGGCCCAGGCTGGCGGCATCCTCGCGTCGCGCGCCGTTCAGTTCGATCCGACGACGCACGTCATGCTGTTCATGGCGATCGACGCCGTGAAGTTCCGCAAGGCGGTCACGCCCGGTGACCAGCTCATCATCGAGGTCGTCCCGCTGCGCAAAGGGAAGATCTTCAAGATGAAGGGCGAGATTCGTGTCGACGGCAACGTGGTGTCGTCCGCGGAGTTCCTCGCGGGATTGGCCGAGAAGTCCAAGGTGACGTGATGCGTGCGAGCGCGGTGATTGCGCTGCTCGGCGCGGTGGTGGTCGCGATCGCCGGGTGCGGCAAGGATCGCCAGAAGAGGGCAGGGGATGCGGCTGCGGTCGTGGTCGTCACCGCTCCGGTCCTGACCGACGCAGGTACTGGCTCGACGACCGACGAGGTCGAGCCCAACGATGGCGATGAGGTGGCAGCCCCGCTTGCACTCGGCGCGTCCGTGCGCGGGCGGATCGATCCGGAGACGGACGCGGACCACTACCGGATCGAGATCTCCGAGGTCGGCGCGCTGGCGATCGATGTGACGGCCGTCGAGGGCGTCGATCTCGTGCTCGAGCTCGAGGACGCAGGAGGGACGTTGCTCGCGAGGTCCGATCGCGGTGCAGCCAAGACCCGCGAGGGCGTCCCGAACGTTTCCGTGGCGCCGGGCCGCTACATCGCGGTCGTCCGCAGCAAGAAGATCGTCGCGCCGGTGAAGAAGGGCGCGAAGCCGAAGAAGGGCGCGCCGGTGGATGCGGGCGTCCCGGCCGGACCCGCGCCTGTCTACGAGATCACGGCGAAGCTCGCGCCTCCCGTTCCGAACGCCGAGCGCGAGCCGGACGACGATCGCGGCACGGCGATCGATCTGATCGTCGGTGACACGGTGACGGGCTTTGTCGGCTGGAGCGGCGATGCGGATGTCTGGAAGCTCTCCGTCGAGATGCTGTCGGAGAAGAATTCGATCGATGTCGACATCTCCGCGGTCGAGGGCGTGGTGCTCTCGGCGGAGATCGCGGACGGCATCGGTCAGCCACTCGCGGTGCGCAGGGGCCCGCGCGGTGGACCGCTCGCCTTACGCGGACTCGTACCCGTGGTTCCC
>JACCQV010000154.1 GCA_013813945.1 Deltaproteobacteria bacterium
GGATCTCGACCACGCGCGCCGCGCGCCGGATCTCGCAGCCTGGCTGGGTGATCCCGACGTTGGCCGTCAGCTCTCGGAACACGCGCGCGAGCGCGGCATCGCACCGCACTACCTCCCGCATGCCGCCGAGATCGTGCATCGCACCCTGACTGCACCACTCGCGCTGATCGACGGCAGCGAGCTCCCTCCCCTGATCGCAGCGACCGGATTCGCCCGCGAGGTCGAGTTCAGCTATCCCCTCCCCGCCGGCCGAACCAAGGGTCTGGTCAAGGGCTTCATCGATGCGCTCGTCGCGTACGACGACGAGCTCTGGGTCCTCGACTACAAGAGTGATTTCCTCGGCGAGGAGGATCGCGCGAAGGCCGCCGACCTCCGCGTGCGCGAGCACTATGCAGTGCAAGCTCGGCTCTATGCGATCGCGGCGGATCGCATGAGGGGCCGGCGCAAGCTCGCGGGCCTGCTGTTCGCGTTCATCCGGTACGGCATCGTCGTGCCCGTGCGCGTCGGTGACGAGACACTCACCGGCTGGACGGAGTGGCTCGCCAACCTTCCGCTGCAGGAGATCCGCACGTGACCGCACCTCTGCACCCGCGCGGAACACTGCGCTCGCGATACGAGCCCATCGCGGGCAGCGATCTGTTCCGCCGGCTCGGCGTCGGCGCGCGCAGCTGCGATCTCGGCGATGCCGGTCTCTACCTCGCCGAGGAGCTCGTGGCCGCGGATGTCGGCTGGCTCGGTGCCGGCGACCATCCCGAAGCGCTCGCGATCCTCGTCCTCGCGTTGATGATCGCGCAGCGCCAGGGCTCGACACGATTGCCGCTCGCACCGCGGGGGCCGCTGCGTCAGCTGGTCGTGGACATCACGCGGATCGCGAAGCTCGAGGTGGATGTCGGCAAGGTGATGAAGACGATCACGAGCCTCACCGGCGCGCCGCGCTTCAACTCCGTGATCGGTGCCGGCGAAGCGCGGTTGCCGTTGATCGTCGACGACGGCTGCCTGTATACCGAGCGTTCACGCTGGCTCGAGCAGCGCGTGGCGAACCGGCTCGCGGATCGCCTCGCCGAACCCGCACGCGATGCGAGCGCGACTCTCACCGAGCTGATGGCGCGGCCGGCCGGTCGCACGCTGTCCGACGAGCAGGCGCGCGCCGTTGGCCTCGCACTCGGCGGTGCGTTGACCGTGATCACAGGTGGCCCAGGTACCGGCAAGACGCTCGTCGCCGCGGCCATTGTCCGCGGCCTCGCGCACATGGGAGTGCAGCACGTCGCGCTCGCGGCGCAGACCGGCAAGGCAGCGAACCGGTTGACCCAGGTGATCGGGGAGCAGCTCGCGGCGATCGCAAATCCATCGCCGACCGATCGCGCGCTCGCCGCATCCCCGCCCGCTGCGCAGACGTTGCATCGCCTGCTCGGGTACGGTGGTCGCCGGTTCGCGCACCACGCGCAGAGCCCTCTGCCGGTGGGAGCCGTGATCGTCGACGAGGCGTCCATGGTCGACCTCGAGCTGATGGACGCGCTACTCGACGCGCTGCCACCGACGGCCCCGCTGATCCTGATCGGCGATGCCCACCAGCTGCCCGCGATCGATGCCGGTCAGATCCTCGCGGATCTCGCGGAGCCCGGCGTGGCGCCCCCCCCAAGGGGGGCCCCTCAGCCTGACGAGGTTTCGCTCCTCGGGCTACGCCCCGCGGAGCAAAACTCGATCGATGGGCTTCGGGGCCGCGTCGCGGTCCTCGCGAACAGCTACCGCATGGACACCAGCGATCCAGCGGGGCGCGCTGTCTACGACCTCGCGCAAGCCGTGCACTCCGGCGACGTCACGCGCGTCGTCGATAGCAAGCATGCGCGCACGCCCGGCACCCTCGCCTTTCGCGGCGCGGAGTGGGTCGACACCGCAAAGGCGAAGCGCCCACACGAGCTGACGCTGCAGGTGGTCGAGGGCACCTGGCATCACTTCGACGGGCCCAAGGCACTGCGCGCCGCCGAGCACGTGTTCCAGTTCGTCGACGGCCAGGTCGTTCCAGATCATGCGGCCGAGCTCGAGGCGCTGTGGGCCACTCTCAACCGCGGACGGATCCTCACCGTCACCCGCGCGCTGCAGACCGGATCCATCGCGCTCAACGCGCACCTCCACGAGCTCACGCTCGATCGGCTCAGCCTCGGCGGCCGACCCGAGTTCGTCCCCGGCGAGCCGGTGATGATCACCGCGAACGATTATCAGCGCGGCCTGTTCAACGGCGATCAGGGCATCATCGTCCGCGCCGACGAGGGTCTCGGCCGGCACCACTTTCGCGCGGTATTCCGCTGCGCGGGCGAGCTCCGACCGTTTGCGATCGAGGCACTGCGCGACCGGCTCGAGCTGTCGTGGGCGCTGACGGTTCACAAGAGCCAGGGCTCCGAGCTCGACGGCATCGCGCTGGTCCTGCCGCACGATCACCTTCCACTCGTGACGCGCGAGCTCCTCTACACCGGCATCACGCGCGCCCGCACCGGCGTCGTGATCGCGGGATCCAAACAGGTCCTCGTCGCCGGCGGCAAGCTCGCCGCG
This sequence comes from Deltaproteobacteria bacterium, assembly GCA_013813945.1. Lineage (GTDB taxonomy): Bacteria > Myxococcota_A > Polyangia > Haliangiales > Haliangiaceae > JABFXX01. The sequence continues at coordinate 2,548 of JACCQV010000154.1, forward strand.
CTGCGCTACTCCGGGCTCGCTGCGCGCCTGCGCGCGCGAGTTGCGCCGTGACCCATCCGCCGTGCACACACCCGACACGAACGAACGGCGTCTGCGACACGTGTGGTGATTGTATTCACGACGTGATCCTCAACGGCGCGTGCTTCTATTGCGGCACCACGGACATCGATCCGCACGCGATCTCGCCGAAGAAGCTGCCGGACGTGATCGCGCCCGATCGCTTGATCCGCAAGAAGTGACGTTGCTCCGTTTCGCATCTCTCACCCGGGCGGAAGTGGCCGATTCAGTCTTCCGTGACCCCCTCGACGCAACCGCGCGTTCTGTTCGTGGACGATGAATCCGAGATCCTTGGAGCTCTCGCTCGAATGTTGCGCAAGCAACGTGCGCACTGGGAGATGGTGTTCGCGCTTGGCGCTCCAGCCGGGCTAGAGGCGATCCAGCAAGCGACGTTCGATGTGGTGGTGACGGACATGCGGATGCCGTACATCGACGGCTTCGAGCTCCTCAGTCATGTTCGCGATCGGGACCCGACCACGATCCGGATGTTGCTCTCGGGCTTCTACGAGCCGAGCGCGAGATCACGGGTTGCTCCAGTGGTTCATCAGGTTCTCCACAAGCCCTGCAGCTCGCAGGACCTGACGGCGGCGGTGCAACGCGGGTGCGCCATACGTGCCCGGTTCGTCCACGAGCCATTGCAGGCTCTGCTCGGACGGATCGCGGGGTTGCCGCCGTGCGTCGTCGACGCCGCGATCGCGGACCACATCGCACGAGACGCGGCGTTGTCCGCCCGGATCCTCGAGCTCACACGCACGTCGCCCTCCGCTCTCGACAGCCCGCTGACCTCGATCCCGGACGCGGTCTCTCGGCTCGGGCTCGAGCACATCGCCGCCGTCGCGATCGCGACAGAGTCAGATCAGAACCGTCGCTCGGAGGTCGCAGGCGAGAGCCTCATCGACGTGATCAGCACGACCATGATCGCCCTTGCGATGCCCGAACACGAGCTCACGATCGCGGCCAGGCTCCACGAGCCCGGTGCGACTCGCTCGTCGCTCGAGCGCGAGCTCATCGGGACGACCCACACCGACCTGGGCGCTTACCTGCTCATCCGGTGGGGGCTGCCAGTCGAGATGAGCGAGCGCCTCGCACGGCGCATCGACGACGCGCGCCAGCTCACCCGTGAGGTCGGCTGAGATGTGGCTCGATCACGTTGAAATGAACTACAGATCCAGCTGACTGGGCCGATACACGGAGCATGAGACAGCTCCGGGCAAGACGGACGGCAGGTGTGGTCGCTTGTGCCATCGCGAGCGTGCTCGCCGGATGCCTCTACGAGCCCGGAAACACGTGCGGGCCGTACATGCGCTACGAGATCGCGCTCGGCGTGTGCGTCTGTAACGACGACGCGATCGCGGTTGGTGGCGGCTGCACACCCTGTGCATCCGACGAGGTCGTCGTCGGACTCACCTGTGCGTGCCCGGCGGGCGAGACCAAGAACGTCGACAATCGTTGCGCGGAGGTCCCGGGTCTCGGTGCGGCCTGCCAGGCGGCCGGCGAGTGCACCGAGGCGCCGCACGATTTCTGCGCCGTTCGCGATGGCATCGGCTCCTGCACGAGCCAGTGCGCCGTCGATACCGATTGCCCCGACAGCTACGTCTGCGCTGATTGGGAGCCGGTCCCATACTGCCGCACCTACACCGGGTACGGGGCGACCTGCACAACCACGGAGTGCGCGGGTTACGACGCGAGCCTCTGCATTCAAGGACACTGTGTGGTGCAGGGCTGCACGCTCGACGTCAACGACTGTCCTCGCGATACCGCGTGCTGCGACTTCTCGACGTTCGGAATCGGCACACTCTGCGTGCCGGCGGGGAGCTGCCCGTGATCGGCCACCGCGTCATCATCGCCCTCTCGATCGTCGCACCCCTGAGCGCCACCGCGGATCCGGATCCTACGCCGAGCTCACCTCCTGGAGACGCGTCAGCGCCAGCCGTCCCGGCTCCGGCCGAGTCGACGACGCCTGCCCCGACGCCTGCCTTGCCGGTCGCGTCCACAGCGTCGGACGAGCCCGAAGAAGAGAGCGCTGTCACCGACGCCGACCTTGTCGTGCTCGGCCTCGACTCCACGCAGCCCGACGACCGGCTCAACATCCACGGGTTTGCCGACCTCAGCTGGCGCGCACTGCTGATCCCTGCCAAGGACCTCGCCGCAAACTACTTCCCGAAGGAAAACTCCTTCGTCGTCGGCAACGTCAACCTCTACGTCACGAAGAACCTGTCGGCGCGCTGGCGTTCCATGCTCGAGGTTCGCTTCTTGTACGCGCCCGCTGGCGTGGAGAACGCCGATGGAACGCTGACGCACACGACTGCGCCGAATCCCGCCGACCTCGAGCGCCCGATCCAATGGGGTGGCGTCTCGATCGAGCGCGTCTATCTCGAGTATGACGTCAACGAGTGGTTGACGATCCAGGCCGGCAGTTTTCTCACACCGTACGGGATCTGGAACGTCGACCACGGCTCGCCGGTGATCATTCCGGCGACCCGGCCGTTCGTCATCGGTGAGAGCCTGTTCCCACAGCAGCAGACGGGCCTGCATATCTACGGCAAGCGTCCGTTCGGGGACTATCAGCTCGGCTACCACGCGACGGTTACCAACGGCCGCGGTCCGTTCCAGGCATTTCGAGATCTCGATCAGAACAAGGCGCTCGGCGCGCGGGTCGAGATCGACGCGCCCTGGCTCGATCGCGTGCAGATCGGAATCTCGGGCTATCGCGGTCGCTTCACGGATCGACCCGCGGATGTCATCATCGCCGATGACTCGGGCACGCTGATCAACACGACACCTGCCGGAACGAGCTACGACGAGGAGTCATGGGGCGTTGACGTCCTCGTGCATCGTGGGGGACTTCATCTGCAGGCGGAAGTGATCGCCAATAATCGGCACTACCGTACCGGGGCCCGCGAGCTTGTCCGCGGCGGGTTCGCGAGCGACGGCCTGTACGTCGGAGCGTATGCACTCGCCGGATATCGGTTCGAGCGATGGTGGCAGGTGATGCCGTTCGCCGTGGTCGAGCTCGACCGGCCGCGGTCCGGAGCTGATCTTGGCGATCATCCGACGATCTTGCAGGTCACGGCTGGCTTGAACTTTCGGCCCCACCCGAGTGTCGTGCTCAAGCTCGACTACGCGCAAGGTGAGATCTACTCGGCCCCCCCCCTGGGCCACAGCATGCTGCGAGCGATCCTCACACAGGCCGCGTGGGCATTCTGATGCTGCCTCGTTTCATGGCGTTCGTGATGATCGCGATGATCGTTGCACTCTCCCGAGATGCGGACAGCTCTCCTCCACCGCGCGCCGTGGTCGTCGTCGTCGCGAAGGGGTCGAAGATCAAGAGCCTGACGAGGGCGGAGCTGCGGCGGTGTTTCTCCGGCGACGCCCTGGTCGTCCACCACGCTCGCATGATCCCGTTCAACTCCCCACCGGGGTCGGCCGAGCGGATTGCATTCGATCGATTCGTGCTTGGCATGTCGCCAGACCAGGTGGGTCGCCTGTGGGTGGACCGAAAGATTCGCGGACAGAGCCCCGCGCCGCGCTCGCTACCATCTGCGCTCCACACCACGAAGATCGTCGCCAAGTTTCCGTCCGCGATCTCTTATGTCCGGGTTGACCACATCACCGCTGATGTCGACGTCGTCGCGATCGACGGCGTGCTTCCCACCTCATCGGGCTACCCGATCCTGATCGAGGAGGCACGATGAACATTCGAAATCGGCTGCTTATGTTCAGCACGGCCCAGCTCGTCGTGTTCGGTGCGCTGTGTGCCATCGCGTTCGTGTCGTTCGAACGAACGGTGATGCCGCTGTTCGATACCTTGCTCCGCGGCAAAGCCGAGTGGATGACGCGAATCGTGAGCTCGCAGCTCGACGTCGCCCTCGGCGCCGACGATCCCAGCCTGATCGCCGCCGAGGTCCAGTACGTCCGCGATGACCCGGATTTCCGCTACGTCGTGGTCCGCGATGCCGATGGCAACGTCGTGTTTTCGCGCGGCACCTCGCCGCGCGGGGAGCTGTTTGGGTCCACTCCGTACGCGCCTACCGTCGGCGGCGACGAGATCCGGACGTGGGCTCCGGTCAGCCTCGAAGGTCTGTCGCTCGGCTCGGTCGCCGTGGTGTTCAGCACCGCGCGCCTCGACCACATCCAGACCGTGACCAAGCAAGTCGCGATCGGCGTTGCCGTGTTGTGGGTCCTCGCTCTGGGATACTCGGTCCTGTTTGCACGATCGTTCGTGGCCCCGATTCGCACCATGATGGATTTCTCGCGTACGGTCGCGAACGGCTCGTTATCGCAGCGCCTCACGATCCTGCCTCCGGGTGAGCTGGGCGAGCTCCGCGACCACCTCAACGGGATGACTGCGGACCTCGAAGAGCGCGAGCGCGAGCGCAAGATCGCCGGCGCCAAGGCCGAGGTGATGCAACAGGAGCTGATCTCGGTGTCCCGGATGGCTGGCATGGCAGAGATCGCCACGGGCGTCTTGCACGACGTCGGGAACGTGCTCAACAGCCTCAACGTTTCGGTCTCCATCATCGACAACGCGGTTCGCAACTCACGCATCGCTGGGTTCACGAAGACGGTCGACGTATTCGAAGCTCATCCGGGCGGCCTGATCGCGTTCCTCGCGACGGAGAACGGCAGAGTCGTCCCAGGGTACCTGTCGTCCGTAGCGAAACGACTGGCGAAGGAGAATGCGCAGCTGCTCGGTGAGCTCGCATCTGTGACTCGCAACATCGATCACATCAAGTCGATCGTCACGATGCAGCAATCGTACGCACGGCCAGGCGGCTTCCTGGAGCTGGTCGCACTGGGGCCGTTGATCGACGATGCCTTGCGAATGGGCGAGTCGTCCTTTGCGAATCACGGGATCGAGCTCGTGAAGGACTACGGCGACACGGAGACGATCACCACGGATCGCCACAAGCTCCTCCAGATCCTGATCAACGTGATCTCCAACGCGCGCCACGCAGTCAAGGATGTCGACCGATCGACACGACGAATCACCGTGGGCGTACGAGCCAGCTCGGAGGGCGTGGAGATCGCGATCGCAGACACCGGGGTGGGCATTCCGCCGGGGAATCTCGACAAGATCTTTCAGCACGGCTTCACGACGAAGAAGGGGGGCCACGGCTTCGGGCTCCACGCGAGTGCGAATACCGCGCGCGAGCTATCGGGGACGCTCAGCGTCGCGAGCGAAGGGGAAGGAGCGGGGGCGACGTTCACGTTGATGCTCCGTGCACAGATGAAGGGACACCATGAGCTCGCGATCTGACATGCGGATCTTGATTGTCGACGACAACCCGGCCATCCACGACGACTTCCGCAAGATCCTCGCGCCGCAGGACTCGGATCCGGATCTCGATGACTGCGAGGCGCTGTTGCTCGGGGCGCCACCGACGGCGCGCGTGCCCTCGACGACCTTCCAGCTGGTGTCAGCCGAGCAAGGTGAGGAGGCGCTTCGTCTGGTGCAAGCGGCCGCAGCAGCCGACCGGCCGTTCGCGCTCGCCTTCATCGACATGCGAATGCCTCCCGGCTGGGATGGGCTCGAGACGATCGAGCAGATCTGGCGCGTCGATCCACACATCCAGATCGTGATCTGCTCGGCGTACTCCGACCATTCGTGGATCGACGTTCGAGATCGTCTCGGGACATCCGACTCGCTGCTGATCATCAAGAAACCATTCGACACGATCGAAGTCGTGCAGTCGACGCACGCGCTCACGACGAAGTGGACTCTCGCACGCCAGCTTCGCGCACACATCGAGGATCTCGAGTCCACCGTCGAGTCGCGCACGCGAGCTCTCCAGCTCGCGAACACGAAACTCGCCGACCAGATCCGGGAGCGAGAGCGGATCGAGATCGAGTTGCGTCTGGCTCAAAAGCTCGAGTCCGTCGGTCGCCTCGCTGCCGGTATCGCGCACGAGATCAACACACCGATCCAGTACGTCGGCGACAACCTGAGCTTCGTCGGTGAGAGCACGCTCAGCCTCGTGGCGGCCATGAACGCGATGCTCGAAGCTGCAGCTGCTGGTCGCACCGACGCGACGGCGCCGATGATCGATCGACTCGTCGAGATCGCGGAGTCGGTCGACCTCCCGTATCTAGCCGAGCAGATTCCGATGTCCGTGGCCAGCCTCACGAGCGGAGTCGCCCGTGTCGCGGCGATCGTTCACGCGATGAAGGAGCTCGTACACCCGGGCCCCCGCGAGATAACCGACATCGACCTGCCCAGCGCATTGCGCAACGCGCTGATCGTGACGGCGGCTTCGTATCGAGATGTTGCAGATGTCGAGACGGACTTCGCAGCAACTCCCACCGTTCCTGGGTTCGCCAGCGAGCTCGGTCAGGTCTTTCTCAACCTGATCGTCAACGCGGCTCAGGCAATCGAGGACTGTCATGGCGGACGGGGGAAGCTCTGCGTCTCGACCCGTCTCGACGACAGACACGTCGTGATCGCGATCTCCGACACAGGAGTCGGGATTCCCGAAGCCAATCGCCACTTGATCTTCGATGCGTTCTTCACGACCAAGCAGGTCGGACGTGGCACGGGCCAAGGTCTCGCGATCTCGCGGTCGCTCATCGTCGATCGGCACGAAGGCACCCTGACGTTCGAGTCAACGGTCGGTGTCGGCACCACGTTCTATGTTCGACTTCCGATCGGCGATCAGCCGCGCGAGGTGCCGCGGTGCAGCTCCTCCGCTGCGATCGGCCGGTCGCCTGGCACGAGCAGATCCGGATCCGTGCTCGCGACGAGTGGAAACGTCGCGGTCGCACGCATCACGAGCATCGAAGGACCATCGCGGTAGTCCGTGACGGCGAACGAGCAGGCCGATGATCAACGCGCTGAGCAAGCCGGCAGCATCCTAACCCCAGAGTTCGGCTGTGTTGATCCGGCGTTGGCGTAAGCGTAGGCGTCGGCGTAGGCGGCTCATGCGATCATCTTCGTCAGCATCGAGACGATGCGGACCAGCAACGTGTGGCCGTCG
>JACCQV010000165.1 GCA_013813945.1 Deltaproteobacteria bacterium
ACGGTGAGGTTCTCGATCGGCGCCGCGATGATCTGCGCGTTCGGAATCGTGATCTCGCGGTAGTCGCCAGTGATCAGCACCGTGTGGAAGATCCGGATCGCCTCGACGCGCCCCAGGTACTTCCCGATCGTGACGAGGTCACCGACCTTGTACGGTCGCAGCACGATCAGCATCACCCCGGCGGCGAAGTTCGAGAGCGATCCTTGCAGCGCCAGGCCGACCGCGAGGCCGGCGGCGCCGAGCACCGCGATCACCGCCGTGGTCTCGACGCCCAGCGAGTCGAGCGCCGCGATGATCACCGCGACCAGCGCGACCGCGTAGACCAGATCGCCGAGGAACTTGCGCAGCGAGATATCGAGCTTGCTTCGCTCCATCAGCCGGTGGAAGCCCTTGAGCAGCGCCCTGGCGAGGATCCGGCCGATGATGAACACCATCAGCGCGACCACGATCCGCAGCGCGAGCGGCAGGAGGTGGACCTCCGCGAGGTTCTGGAAGTAGTCGAGAGCGAGCGTCATGCACCGGACGGTCGCACGTGCCGCAGCCACGGTGGAGGGCTCATCGCCTTCGTCAGATGATCGATGAACAGCGCCAGCCGCGGCGGAAGATTTTGCCGCGCGGGATAGACCGCGTGGATGTCAGTCTGCCGGCCGCGCCAGTCCGGGAGAATCCGGATGAGCCTGCCTTCCGCGATGTCGCAGCCGACCGAGAACTCGGTCAACGCCGACACCCCACCGCCAGCGAGCACGACATCGCGCACCGACATGATGTTGTTGCTCGAGTAGCGGGCCGGGCGCTGCAGCTCGTACGTCGCATCGCCGTTGACCAGCGTCCAGCCCTGCGTCCGCGTGCTCGGCAGGAACAGCACCTTGTCGTGGTCCTCGAGCTCCTCGACGTTGGTCGGGGCGGGTCGGCGCGCGAGGTACGCGGGAGACGCGACCAGCATCGCCTCGAAGCTGCCGAGCTTGCGGGCGATCAGCGTTGACTCGGGAAGCGGTCCGAACCGGACGCCGATGTCGAACCCCTCCTCGATCAGGTCGACGATGCGATCGGTGGCATCGAGCTCGACGTTGACCTCTCCGTGGTCAGAGAGAAACGCCGAGATGATGTTGCCGAGGTACAGCATCGAGAAGTCGATCGGCGCCGTGATGCGAAGCCGCCCCCGCGGACTTGCCTGCATGTCCGTGACGACCTGCTCGGCGGCAGCGACGTCGGCGACGATCCGGGCCGCGCGCTCGTAATAGGCCGCCCCGATGTCGGTCAGCGCGAGCTTGCGCGTGGTGCGCTGGACGAGCCGGACGCCGAGCCGCTCCTCGAGCTGGGCGAGCTTGCGGCTGACGGTCGACTTGGGGAGGCCGAGCTGCTCGGCGGCACCGGTGAAGCTCTTCGTCTCGACGACCTTGGTGAACACGACGATGTCGTTGAGATCCATACCCAGCATGCTATCCCGTGTCGGGTGAGCCGGCTCGTCGAGCTGAATGCCAAGATCGATGCGTTCTTCATCCGCGTCGAATCCCGGCATGGCGGTGACATGCAGTGCGGCACCGGTTGCTCGGACTGCTGCCACGCGCGGCTCTCCGTCACCAGCGTCGAGGCCGCCGCGATCCGCGCCGAGGTCGCGGGCTGGACCGACCCGCGCAGGGAGGGGCTCGCGACGAACGTGGCCACCGGTCCCGCGGATCGCTGCGCCGCTCTCGATCCGGGGGGCCGCTGCCTGATCTACGCGGCGCGGCCGGTCGTGTGTCGCTCGCACGGGGCGCCGATCCGCATGCGCATCGATTCACTGCCGGTCGTGCAGTCCTGCTACCGGAACTTTACCCAGACGACGCCCGATCCGGACTGCGTGATCGACCAGGAGACGCTGTCGACCCTGTCACTCGCGGTCGATCGCGCCGAAGGTGGCGACGGAACGCGCATCGACCTCGCGACCTTGCTCGGAACCATGTAGATTCCGCGTCCCCATGGACGAGCCCGTTGTCACTCTCGACCATCCGCGCTTCCGCTCGGTGTGGCAGGCCATCTTCACGCGCCGCCTCGCCGCCGATTGCATGACGCACGACTGCACGATGGTCGACACCCACACGCTCAAGCACGACGCGTGCTGCCAGTACGGGTGCGACGTCGATCTGCGCGAACGCGATGCGATCCTCGCGCGCGCCGAGCAGATCCGGCCGCTGCTGCGCGCCGAGGTCGCGAACAAGCCCTGGTTCGAGACCGATGTCGAGCTCGACCCTGACTACCCGTCGGGCGCGGTCGTCCGCACCGAGGTGTTCAACGACGGCTGCCTGTTCCTCGCCCACGATCGGCGCGGCTGCGCGATCCATCGCGCATCTCTCGAGCAGAGCTGGGACTTCCGCGGCGTCAAGCCGGCGATCTGCCGCCTGTTCCCGATCTCGTACGAGGAGGACACGATCTGCATCGCCGATGAGGCGACGGAATATTCGTGTGCTCACGTCGAAGGTCCGACGCTCTACCGGATCACGCGCGATGCACTCGCGGACGTGTTCGGCGAAGACCTCGTGATCGCGCTCGATGCGGCCGAGGCCCAGGTCCTCGCGAAGCAGCCGAAGCTGTTGCCCGTCGCGCGCTGATCAGCGCGGCGGGTTCGGCCCAGCCGCACCCGTCCAGCCGCACCCGCCGCGCCGCACCCGCCGCACTGATCAACGCGGCGGGTTCTGCTGGCGCGCCTCGACGACCTTCTTCGCATAGCCCTTCGGCGGCGGGTTCGGCTCGTCCTTGCTGCGCACCCGGACGATCGAGCCGGGAGCTTCGACGACGCCGGCGGCCATCGTCCAGCCCGGCGGCACCTGCGGATCACTCCAGAAGTACAACCAGCGCGCGTCCTTGGGGGAGAGGTTGACGCAGCCGTGGCTCTTCTTGATGCCAAAGGCGTCGTGCCAGTACGCGGAGTGGAGCGCGAGCCCGTTCTCGGGGCTGAAGAACTGGGTCCACGGCACCGTCGCGACCGAGTATGGATCCTCGCTCTTGAGGTTCTTCATGTCCGCCTCGGACTCCTTGAGCCACATCCGGTACTCGCCGGTGTCCGTCGGTGTCTCCTTGGTTCCGGACGACATCAGCGTCGCGTAGACCGGGAGCTCGCCCTCGTAGGCGACGAGAATCTGGCTCTCGAGATCGATATCGATCCAGCGCTCCGCCTTGCCGAGCAGCTTTGGCGGCGCGACAGGCGTGAACACACGAACATCGTGCGCGCGGATCCACTCCGCCTCCCCGATCTTGTACGCGAGCGCCTTGCCAGCGGGATCGCTCACCGTCTCGAGGATCGCGACCGGCGTCTTCGCCTTGAGCTGGCGGTTGATCCCGCCGCCGTTCGGCTTGTTCATCGTGTACGTGGACTGGTAGGCCGCGACCTTGGGCCAGACGAACGCGATCGGAACACTCCACCCGGTGTCATCACCGAGCCGCGCGCCCGTGTAGAGCGAGGGCTTGTGCGTCTTGATCGCCGATGCAAGAACGTACTCGTTGTCCTTCTGACTGACCTTCCAGTACGCCTTGCCGCCGACGGTGATCTCTTCCCACTGCCGAACGGTGACCGAGCCGACGAGCGGCTTGTCCTCGATCATCTTGGGCTCGGGCCCCTTCGCCACCGGCGCGAGCTGGGTCGGCGAGGTCACGGGCCCCGAGGCCGGGGACTTCTTCTTTGGATCCTTCTTCGGATCCTTCTTCTTGTCAGGCTTCTCCATCGCATACGTCACCGAGTTCGGGGTGGTGACCTTGCCGTAGACACCGGGGACGAGCTCGCCGCGCTCGAGCATCGGAACCTCGCGGCCCATCGCTGGCTTCTTGCTGGGGGTCAAGAATTCGCCGCAGACCCAGCCGCGCGGCACGATCTCGACCCACGGTTTCGTACAGCCCTTCGCCTTGGCGGTCGCCGTCCAGCGCACGCGCGTGTCGACAGCGACCGTTCCGATCCGCTTGGCGTCATCTCCGGGCTGCAGCCGAACACCGACGGTGCGGGTCAGCTCGAGCGACCGAGTTCCATCGGGAAAATCCCCTGGCATTGACTCCGCGGACGCAGCCGGCTCACCAGTCTGGGCCACCGGGACCGGAGGCGGGTTCGCGGAGGGTGGCGGCTCCTTCTTGCCGCCACACCCGATCAAGGTGGCTGCGAGCCCCAGCGCACGCATTCGCCGCATTCTTGGTCAGTAGCACGCCCGTGATACCGTTGCAGGCAGATGAAGCTCGGCGAGATGCTCGTTCGAGATGGAAGGCTGACGGAGCCCCAGCTCGACACGGCGCTCAAGTATCAGGCTCGGGACGGAGGACGGATCGGGACGGTCCTGTTCGAGCACGGCCTCATCGACCTCGAGGCGCTGACCGTCTACCTCGGGCTCGAGCTCGGAATCCCGATCGCGACCGGCGCGATGCTCGAGCGAGCCAAGCGCGCTGCGGTGCGCTTGCTCCAGCCCGCCCAGGCGTTCAAGCACAAGTGCGTACCGCTCGTGGTCCAGGACCGCCAGCTGATCGCCGCGATCGAAGATCCCCATGACTTCGCGACGCTGGAGGCGCTGACGACGATCACCGGGTACCGCGTGCTGCCGCGCGTCGCACCGGAGGCGCGGATCTACTACTATATCGAGCGCTACTACGGCGTGGCGCGCCCCGCGCGGTTCGTGAAGTTCGCGGACAAACCGCGCGGTGACGAGGGCGCCGTCGATCAAGGGCTGCCCGCACCTCCGTTGCCGGGTCTGCCCCCGGCATCGACACCGATCGCCGCACCGGGTCCGCGCCCGGCGCTGCGCAGCGTCAAGATGAAGCGGTTCGACGACTCCGAGGCGCTCGAGCTCGAGGCCGAGGATCTGATCGACACGCTCGATGCCGACGATGCGGAGGCGGCCGACGCGGCGGCAAACGTCATCCCGATGCGGAAGGGGCCCAGCACGCTCGCCCCGATCATGGCCCCGACCGCGGTCGCGCCGATGGCGAGCGACGTCGCGATGCGAACCCTGGCTACCGCGACGGATCGCGGCCAGATCGTCGAGGCGCTGCTCGGATTCTCCGTGGGGATCTTCCAGGCAGCGGTCGTGTTCACGGTGCGCGACAACATGGCGTTCGGGTGGAAGGCGATCGGAAATCTGCCCGGCTACGCGAGCGTCGAGCACATCCTGATTCCGCTCGAGGCACCGTCGGTCGTGCAGACCGCGATCGCCTCGGAGAACGGAATCTTTCACGGCCCATTCACGCCATCGACGGTGAACACCTACTTCTACAAGGTGCTCCGCTGTGCCGAGCCGGTCAGCGTCAGCACCGGCGTGATCATGATCGGCAAGCGCGTGGTCAACATCCTCTACGGCCACGGCGTCGAGCTGTCCCCGATCCAGATCGGCGTGCTCCAGCAGGTCTGCAAGTCCGCTGCGGATGCGTATGCCCGGTTGATCGCGGCGAAGAAGAAGTAGCGACCGCTACTGCATATCGATCCAGGCCGCGACGGTCGTCTTCTCTGCAGCCGAGAAGTAGGGAAGCGCCGAGTGGGTGCCGGTCGCGACGCCGTTGACGACGTCCTTCGTGATCATGACGTTGATGGCTGACGGGCCCGTGTAGTACTTCGCGGTCAGGGTGCCGAACGAGTTGAGAACGGGTACCTGCACGCCGCCGTGACAGCCTCCACTGACGCAACCCTTGGCATCGGCCATGGGCTTGATGGTCGAATCGAACATCGCGATCTTGGCCGCGCTGGCCCCGCCCGGGGCATCCGGCATGCCGCCGCCGCCGATGTCGACCTCGCCCACGTCACAGCCCGCCAGGGAGGCCGCGCCGATGACAACCAGGACAGCTCGAAGCATGAAGACCCGCAGTAAGACCATTTGTACCCTGGAGGCTCATGCAAGCGCTAGCGCACTCCACGATCGCGCTCGCAGGCGAGGTGGAACTGGTTGAAATCGGGCGCGGAGCACCGCGGATGTGCGCGAGACAACAAGATAACCCCCGTGATGATGGCGAGTAGGCACCCCACGGGGAGGACGAATGCCCCCAGCGGCCCCGGCGTGGCGCGGCGGCGGAGCAACCAGGCGAGCGCCGCGACAGCGGGGGTCCCGAGGGCCGCCAGCCAGACCGTGAGCGGGACCCCGGTGGGCAAGAACCCGTTCCAGGCCGCCTCGCGGAGCTGGGCCGGAAACAGAACGAGCAGGACGGGGAGAACCATCGCCAGCGGCCCGACGACTCCTGCGAGTCCCAGGCGTGGCGCGACGGCGGCTAGCGCAGTGGGGAGCAACCAGATCCACGCGAGCTCGGCCGCACCGAGCGCGAGTGCAACGAGCCCGATCGCGAGCGAGCTCGCCACGGCGACGGCGAGGTAGCGAAGCGCGCCGATCCATGGGCGCAGCCGGCGCGCCGCGAGCGTCACGAGGCCGAGTGATCCGAGCAGGACAAGCGCGAGTGTGACTTCCGCTCGTGCGGGTGCGTGGATCCAGGGGGCGACGTGATCGCCGGCCGTCG
>JACCQV010000170.1 GCA_013813945.1 Deltaproteobacteria bacterium
CGGTACGGTCGGGTCCGGCGCGAAGTGGTCGCCCGGCGCGAAGACCACCGCGACCGGTCCCCAGCGCGTGCGGCGCCCGGCGGCCGACGCAGCTTCCGAGCCGCCGACCAGCACCCGCAGCGGCGTCGTTCCTACCCTGCCGAAGGATCCCCACCGCAAGGGCGGCATCAGCTTCGAGGACGACGATCTCGCCGAGTACATGCACCCGGATGACGTCCCGCCGAAGGACCCATCCGACCGAGACTCTTGACAGCTGTGACGGCCGCCGGTAGTAAACCGGTCGACCCGGGGATTTAGCTCAGCTGGGAGAGCGCGTGAATGGCATTCACGAGGTCAGGGGTTCGATCCCCCTAATCTCCACCACTTCGACGAATTGAACCGTTCCCCAAGATGGGGAACGGTCTCGAGGTCATTCGAGCGACTTGGCCGACGGCAATGTCGATCAGCGGGGTAGCCGGCCGCGACGGTGCCGATTGACGTCGCGACCCCCGTCACGAGATCAATCCGTACAAGGAGTTCATCACACCGACGGTAAGCGCGGCGTAAGCCGAGCCGGCCGTCACCGGCGCATTCGTGGTCGCGGTGAAGCAGCACCGCGAAGTGGAACACCTGACTCGCGTGCGAACTTAGATGTCGCCCCGCCGGAACCGCTGCATGATCTCGAGCTTCTCGGGAGTCAGGGTACGCTCGAGGAAACGGCGCATTCCCTCCAACCAGCGCAGCTTGTCCTCAGCCGGCACATCGCGGAACGCACGCAATTGTTCGATCGTGTAGGCATGCCTGTATCCCGTTCGGCGCTTTGACTCACTCATGAACGATCTCCGAGCAAGCGGCGCAGGGCGTCAACGTCGGCTAGATCCTGATCGCGCCCGGCGACGAGCTTCATCCGGATCAGATCCTCGACGCTCGCGATCCGCAGCATAAGTCCTCCAGCGTCGATCTGCTCAGCACGGCTCGCGAGCTCGGCGAAGCTGACCGGGCTATCGATCAAGACGTCGATGTCGGCGAGTGGATGTCCAGGAAGGTGGAACGTGAACGCGAGCATCCCTTTGTCATCGATCCACTCCCTGCGCCGCTCCGGGTCGCACAACTCTTCGGGTTCCACCGGTGCGCGCGGTCGATAGCCGAGTCGAGTCATCGCCGAAACGAGGAGCCGCAGGTTCGCTGGTTCAAGATCGACTACGAGATCGAGGTCCGCCGTCGTCCGGGGTACGCCGTGAAGAATCACCGCCGTTCCTCCTACGACGATGAAGCGCACGCCACCATCGCGGAGGAGCATCAGCGCGTCTTCGAAGAACAGCGACACACCCGAGCATACCAGTGGTGCGCATTGGAAGGTCACGCGCATCAGCGTTGGCCGCTTTCGTGGGCTCTTCATGAGCGACGATGTCGATTACGACAAGGTCGCCGAACTCGCCGGCTTCCACGTCGGAGCCGTGCTCGCGGCGATCCCGGCGATCCGCACCGGGGTTACTGCCCGGCGATCCCGGCGATCCGCTGCCGGGGTTACTGCGACTCACCAACCGGTCGGCTCCGAAGAGGGCCGTCCGCAGGCCGGACGATCGCTTCGGACAAATCTCGGACGCGGTTGTCCGCGTCGGGAACCCGAGAAATCAACCCCGGTCGGGATCTCCGGCGCGCCGCCGCGAGCTATTGATCGAGACGATCGATGGCGTCGCCGCCGCCGAGTCGCCGTTCGCCCGGACCCTGCTCGCCGCCGGTGCGCGGATCGACTATCGCGGGATCGTCCTGCGCGGTATGGCGCCGTCGCTAGTCTCCGCAGGACCTGCACCGGAACCCGAGCCAGAACCGGAACCGGAACCGGAACCGGAACCGGAACCGGAACCGGACGACGACGAGTAGCGCCTCACCGCATCTGCAACGTACGTAACAGGTTGTCGCAGACGCTTTCGGCCTCGCCATCTCCGCCGGCGTCGATCAAGCACTGCGCGGACAGTTGGCGATTACCGATGATGCGGATGCCGACCGTGCCGTTCAGGCTGCTGCCACGCTGGCTTTCAAACGTGACGCGCCAGGTGCAGGCCGAGCCCCCATCGTGCACGTCACGGATGGGCAGGCTGTAGCCGGCACGCGCATTCTCGACGGCCTGGGCGCAGCTCACCCAGCTGGGCACCGCGCTGCGCGGTGACGCGGTGACGCTCACGCTGGCGGTCACCACGCCTTCGCGATCTCGTTCCGGCATCATCCCGACGCTGTCCGGTCCAGGCCTGTACCGCGCGTGGTCACCGGCGGCACTCAACTCGTCCAACGACCGCCATCCGTCCGGTACGCGGATCTCGAACCCGGCGATCCGCAGCTCGGTCGCGGTCTTCTGCCCGTTCCATCGCGAATTCTTGCAGTTCACGCTAGCGAACATCAGCGCAACGGCGAACCACGACCTCATCGGGGCGAGACTACCGCGGAGCACGAGCGCAACGTGACAACTGCGAGCAGTGCTGCGGTCCGCTGGCTCCACTCGCCCGCTTGGATGTCGCCGCCGCACACCTGGACGAGGCGACGGACATCGGAGATGTGAGCTTCGTGGTCCGCGCTCATGGTCGCAAGGGCAGCGTCGACCTCCTGACTCGCCCCGCGCAAACGCAGAGCGAGGCTCTCGTCCTCGTCCGCAAGGTGCAGCGGAAACGCGCTGGAGAAGTAGCGGTGGATGTCGGCCGCCACCGCAGCGGCGGCGTCGTGGTCGATTCGATCGCTTGCGGCGAGGCGGTCGGCGGCGCGCCGGACTCCTGGAGGAGCTCGATGAGCCCCTCCGGCGCGTGACGTCGACCCAGCGAGACGACATTGAGACGGAGAAGTGCATCGCGCGTGCCGCCCGCACGAGCTGACGCGATTCCAGAACCACCGTCGTGGAGGCCGTTCGGTACAGCCGCCGGTCTCGCCAGATCCTCGCCGACTCGCTATACTGGAGGACTGATGGCGGCCGCATCGACCAAGGTCTTGAGCGACGCGATGAAGCTTCCGGTGCAAGAGCGCGTCCGCGTCGCGGAGAAACTTCTCGAGAGCGCCGATGCCGAGGGGTTCGAGGACGAGAGCGAAGCGGCGATCCATGCAGCGTGGGCCGAAGAAGTCCAGCAGCGTTCGCGAGAGCTCAAGGACGGCTCGGTGCGTGGGTTGAGCATCGAAGAAGCACGCCGCCTCGTCGCGTCGGATCCGGCGGACGACGAACGTTGATCCTGATCCATCCCGCGGCCGCTGCGGAGGCCCGAGCGGCGTGCCTTCGTTATGCCGAGCGTGACCCCGCCGTCGCACGTCGTTTCATCGCCGAGTACGATCGAGCGGTCGAACGGATCCGCGAGCATCCCGATCGCTGGCCTATGTATCCCCACCTGGCTGGCGAGTTTCGGTGGTGTCGCTTCCGGCGCTTCCCGTACGCGATCATCTACGAGGTCTTCCCGACCATCACGCACGTGCTGGCAGTGGCCGCCGATCGGCGCCGGCCCGGCTATTGGGCCGGGCGAAAATAGCGCCGTCGGCTCTGCCCACGCTCTGCCCGAGCGGGCGGAATCCAGCAGGACAGTTCAGAACTACCCGGGGCACAAGTTGTTGAGAGTGCAGCAAGCGCTCGTCATTCTTGGTGCTCCGGGAGAGTTCGTCTCCCGCGATGCTCGACGCGTCGATCTCGTGCACACCGAGCTCTGTTCGCTCCACCTCGATCCGACTGATCACTCGATCGAGCAACTCGTGGCGCAAAGCCTCTTCGCCGACGGGCTCATCCGCTACTCGATGAGCCGTGACGACGACGGCCCGGGTTTACGCGTGCTCGGGCTGCATGAGTGTCTCCTGCCCGACTCGGCGGACGTGATGACCTGGAGAGTCTCCGACTGGGGAATGCAGATGACGCTCGCATGCGACGTGCCTGACCGGATTTCGGGAGCCCTGCGCGGGTTCATGCTTGAGCTCTTGCAGCGGGCCGGACTTGGTCCTGGCGCGCCGGGTTCCTGTCGAACTACCTCGCCGAGCGTGGTCACGACGTGACCGGCCTCGACACCACCGGTGAGAACCTCGAAGTCGCGGGCGCTCGCGATCGTACGCGCAGCGTGACCTACCAGCTGGGTCACGCGTTCTATCGGGCAGCGAAATCGGCGATCGAGATCGTACGTGTCTTGCACGAGCGTATGGACCCGGCGAGCCATGTCGCGACAACGAAGCCGCCAACGAAACGGAGGCGAGGGACGTAGCTGGGCGCCCCACGCGGATCCGTCACACTCGCGATCCCCACGCGCCGCTCCAGGTGAACCGGAGACCGCCTTTCGATGCCTGCCAATTGACGTATGCGAGTACAAACGACCCGTGGCGATTGCAGGCGTGGCTCGGCCTCGGTAGACGCCCCACAATTCCGCCGTCTGGAGCGACTCTACCTCTTGGCTTTCGCTCTGGCGTTCGGTTCCGGCGGGGTCTTGCTCGGCAGCTGGCCGATTCGGTCTGGAATGCCGGTGGTCAATTGCTGCACGTAGTTCCTGTCGAGCGGGTCGCCGATGACGACCCCCTTGTCAGTGATGACATATTCGCAGATGTCCTTGCTG
>JACCQV010000223.1 GCA_013813945.1 Deltaproteobacteria bacterium
CCCTTGTAGATCATGAGCGAGCCCTGGTCCTGGTGCGCGTGCGACTCGGTATAGGGACCCGCGGTCAGGTTGACCCACGTCGCCTGGTTGTCCCATCCCGAGCGCGCGTAGATCTGGCCGATGCCGGGAACGTGGTGCGTGGTGTTGAGGCCGGCGAGCGAGCTCGCCGCGACCGGGCTCTCGTAGAGGAAGTCGTAGACGTACATGAACGGCTGTCCCATCACCGGCACGTTCGAGCTCGCGATCATCTGCTTCGCGCGCCCGGCGAGCGGGTCAGCGGGGTAGAGCGCGATCAAGAGCTGCAGGTAGTGACGGTGATAGTCGAAGAACGGAGCCGTGCGGTCGCGGGCGTGATCTCCGGTAGGCGCGATCTTGTCGAGCGTCGGCATCGCCTGGTGCAGGAACGTCAGCATCGACGCGCGCGTGTGCGCCGACTTGGTCGCGAGCGACTCACCGGTCGTCGCGAGCCACCAGTCGTACAGCTCGAACAGGTTGCGCATCGCGACGCCGTAGCCGGTGCCCTCGCGCGAGCCGCCGCCGGTGAGGTCGGCCGCGAACGTCGGCACGAGCTGCGCCATGATCTTCTGGTCGCGGAACCTCGTCAGGAACGCATCGGCCGACGCGTTCTCACCCCTGGTCGCGAGCCCGACGAGCATGGTCGCCCGCAGGAACGAGTAGTAGTAGTTGTTCGACGGGTTGTTGACCGACCACCCTGTCCACGGATGTGCCGTCGTCCCCCAGCGTGCACCGGTGGGATCCCACACGTTGCTCACGGCCTGGTTCGCGTACGCGATCCAGCGCGTACGCTGCGCCGGCGTTACGTTCGTGAAGCACCAGTCGTAGACGAGCGCGAGGTCGCCGACCATCTCGCCGATGTGGAGGTAGCTGTTGAGCGCCACTTCGGGCCGCTGGCCCGCCGCGATCTGCGCTTCGGCGGCGACCACCTGCGTCTCGATCGTGGAGACTGCCTTCGTGCAGTACGCCGCGTTGCCGGTCAGCTGCGAGAGCAGCGCGCCGTTCCACACCGAAAGTCCCCAGATGCTGGCGCCGCCGAGCCACTGATCGATCTTCGCCTTGAAGCGCGTCGCCGACGGCGCGTTCGCAGCGAGCGCAGCCTGCAGGCGCAGCTTGTTCGCACCGAGATAGATCCGCGGGTGTGCTGTCGGGTAGACGGGCAATGCGCCCGGATCTACCGGCGGCGGCGACGGCGGCGACGGCGGGGGCTGCTGCGGCGGCTGCGGCTCGGGCTGCTGCGGGGGCTGCGGCTCGTCACTCGGAGCGTCGGGCTCGGTGTCCGGCGCGTCCGTGCCGGCATCGGGACGGAGGCCGCCGTTGGGATTCCTGAAGTCCTCGCCCTCGGTCCCCTCAGGAAGACTCGCATCTCCGACTGTGCAAGCGGTCATCGACACCACGGCGAGAAGCGACCCCAACCAGCTCTTTGTGTGTCCCATCTGCGCTCGATGTACCAATCGCGCGCGCACCTCGCGCTGTGAGCTTTATGCGACAACATCACCTAGTTGAGCGCTACGAAGAGTTTCTAGAGCTGATTGTCGTCGGTCGATGTCCTCGCTCTGGAAGGTGTTCGCGACCTCGCTTACCAATTTGCACGAACGCTACCCGACCAAAAGGTTTGCATGCGAACCAGGTTCACGCGCTTCGTCGAGCGGAGTGCTCCACAGAAATCCTCTGTGATGACCCGTGTGATTACGTCGCACGCCGACGAGGACAACGTTCACCTGTCGGGAACGCGTCGGCGGCGACGCCAACCACGACATTCGGGCGCCTGACGGCGCGACGGTTCACTCGCGCGCCGGATTGCCGGCGATGTCAAGTGGTCCGAGATCGCAGACCGCGCCGGCCGCGAGGCCTTCGCCGCACGCCTTGGCCTGGATGCCATACCACTGGCCGTCGACTTCGACGGCGACGCCGTAATCAAGGAGCGGAAGATTGTCGATCACAAATGTGCCGGTCGCATCGGTCTCGCCCCTCGCCCTCGATGACGAGTACTGGCATGGCGAGTCGCCCTTCGTGAACTCTTCCGCGACGCGCCGACAGACCTCGACCCGTGCCTTGGCGACGGGCGCACCTGCCCGCAAGATCACCGCTTTGATCGAGCCCTTCGCGACCTCGACGATCTTCGGCAGGGTCGGGCCGGCGCCGGCGACCGCGACCGCATCGATCTCGGTGATCAGATCGGGCAGTCCACCCGGCGGGATGAACGTCGGCGCGCCCGTCGCGTCGACGACAGTGAACCCGCCGGTGCTCAGCTTCATCCAGACGCGGCCCGCGGTGTCCATCACGGTGTAGTCCGAGAACGGTGACTGCGGCGTCGGCATGAACACCTTGTCGGTGCCACCCGCGAGTGGGGTCCGCACGATCGACTGCTCCGACATCGCCACGACGTCGGCGCCGTGGAGCGCGATGTCACCTGCGAGGTATTTCGCGTCGAGCGGGCGCAGCGCTATCCGCAGCTCCTTGCCGTCGAACGTGAGCAAGCCGCGGCCGTTCCCGACGATCAGGGTGTTGGCCGGTCCGATCATCAGAGGCAGCCGGTCAGGCGCCGGATACATCCCATCGAGGTACAGCTCGCGGATGTCCCAGACCGGCTTCCAGGCCGTGCCGTCGAACACCATGATGGTGCGTGGGGTCGACACGTACGGCTTATTGGCACCGTCGATCACGAGCGCGTTCATCGTCTGCTTGTCGTCGAGTCGGTACGTACTCGGAAGGAGCTTCCACTCCGAACCAGTCCACATCTTGACGCCACTGGACCCACCGATCCAGAGCGCGCCGTCTGGTCCGAGCACGAGTTGCGTCACGTACCCGGCGTCCTTCTCGCCGAGGCTCGCAAATATTGTGCCGCCGGCGGGCAGCTTCCACACCGTCGCCGATCCGCCAAGCGCATACACATCGCCGTTCGGTGTCGCGATCATCTTGCTGACGCTTCCAAGCTTGGCCTCGATCAGTGACGTCTTGCCGTCGACGTCGATCTTCAGCACGCCGACGTCCTGCATATAAAGGAACGCCGGACCCGGCGTTGTCGTCGGTGGTGGCAGAGGCGCAGGTGTGATCGCGAACCCGGCACCGCGGTACTTGACGTCGCCAACCCGCGTCTCGAATGTCTTCCTCATCTCCGCTTCCTGCTCCTCAGGAGTCGGGTTCTTGCGACACGCGCTGACGAGGACACACACCACCAACACGACTTCTCGCATTCGCGAAGCATATCCACGACCACGATCGTTGTCGCTCTTCGGCCAGTCGATACATCGGTAGTCCGCACGGCCAGCGTGCCTGACTACAATCGCTGGTGGAGGCCACCGCTCTCGCGGGCGAGCGTCACGAGCAAAGGCTTTCTGTGATGGGTTCTCCAACCACCGCGGCCGGGACACCACGTCCTCTCAGAAATCGCCGGCCCAGAGGTCGAAGTTTCCCGACCGCACCGACGAAAAATAAAGTGTGCAGGCGTCGTCGCTGAGTGACGTGTGAAGGTCGAACACGGACACGGGCGGGTTTGTCATTGGGACCACGAGCGGAGCGGAGAACGGATCGGCCATCGCCATCCGCGTCGCGTAGTACAGGCGGAAGTTGCCGTCGCGGCTCGACGCGAAGACGATCACGCGCTCGTCGCCCGAAAGGGACATGCAGCACTCGCTGTTCGGGCTGCCGAGCTCGGGAATCATCATCGGAACGGAGAACGGGGAGGCCGTCGTTGTCCGCGAGGACACCGTGATGTGCTGCACGCCCACGTCGTTGGCCGAGACGTAGAGCCGCAGGCGATCGCGCGACGTCCAGTGCTCGTACTCGGTTGCCGTTGTGTTCACGTTCACGTACGGAGCACCGGTGAATCCCGAGAACGGGTCGGTCGTGCTGCTTCGCGTGGCTTCCCACAGGTTGCGGCCCGGGATCCCAAGCCCGGTCCGGGCGGTCGAGACGGTCGCGACGAGGCCGTTCTCGCTGATGGTGACGGCTCCTTCGTGCTCGGGCGAGCTGAGATCGGGCACGAGTGTGACGTCGGCGAACGCAGCTGTGGTAGTCGCCCGGTAGATGTCGTCGTTTGCATCGTCGTCGCGTGAGCTCGCGAAGTAGAGCGTCGTGTGATCGGCCGCGATGAACGGCTCCACATCCCTGGCAATCGTGTTCACGTTCGGCAGGAGCCGCGCGGTTACCGTCACCTGTCCCGCGATCCAGCGGTCGACGCACGGCGCAGCGGACCCCATCGCGTCGACGCTTGGGGGCGTCGACTCGAACCCCCGCCGCCCACACCCGGCGATCAGCACGCCAAGGGCGACCGCAGTGAAGCGCACCAGCTCATGGTAGCGCGCGTCGCCGGCGGCCGGCCACCCTTTGACCTGCGCTGCCGTAAGTGGATGCGCGGCGACGAGCATGTGGCGCAGCTCGCCCTCGCAATCTTCTAGCTTCCACACAGTCACCTAGCGAAACTGGCCGCATCGGGCGTTCGGGGCGCCGGGATCAACCCCGGTCCGGACCAAACCAAACGTCACGATGTCCCGAGCGCTCGCGCGCGCGGCACGCGACGCTGATCAAGGAGTCGGGCGCGGCCCCGCGGCGATCGGGAGATCGCCGGGATGCCGAGCACTTGCTGGTCGACACCGGGGGAGCGCAGCACGTAGAACGTCGATGTCGAGGGGCGATACACCGCGATGTTCTCGATGCCGTCGCCATCGTAGTCCGCGAAGACCGGCACGTCGTCCGCGAACCCGAAGGCGGGGCCGAAGATAATTCCCGCGGTGGTGCCGTACGTGTAGAACGTCGCCTGGGACGGCATGGGGTCGTTGGCCCGGACGACCACGTCGTCCACTCGACCGTCGCCGTCGCGATCGGTGGAGATCGCCCGATCCGCGGCGATCCCCCAGATCGCGCCGAACGTGCTCCCGCCGGCGCTGCTCAGCCGGAAGAAGTCTGGCGTCGACTCGGCGTCCGTGCCGGAGTGCACACCGTAGTCCGCTCGTCCATCACCATCGCGGTCGCCGACGAGCGGGTGCGCCGGCGCGACGGCCGGGTCGGGAAACCGCGCGGCGATCACCGCACCCACGACGGAGACCACGGTCTTCGCGATCAAGGTGATCGGAGGCCTGATCGTACTGCTCGTGCTCGCATACCTCGGCGCGCATCGGCGCGTCGTGCGGTTTCAGGAACGGCTCGGCGTGAGCGGTGTGATCACCGCGGGGTTTCCGTTCATTGCGCTTGGCCTCATTGCGGGGCTGGCGCCGGTCGGGATCCTCACGGGCCAAGTGCTCGAGAACCTCCGGCCGGTGATGTTCTTCGGCCTGGGATGGCTGGGTTTCATCATCGGTGCACAGCTCGATATCCGAGTCCTCGAGCGCGTGCCGAAGGGGACCGCCTACGTGATCATCGCCGAGGCGATCGGTCCGTTCGTCGTGGTCGGTGTCGGATGCGGTGCTGTGATGCTTGCCTTCGGGTCGTCGTGGCGCGATCCGACAGTGTGGCGAGATGCGATCTTGCTCGGGACCGCGGCCGCGATGACGGCGCCAAGGAGGTTCCGCGGGTTTGCGAACCGGACGTGGCGAGAGCACCGCGGGGCCGACGTCCTTCTCGGGCAACTCGACGAGCTGGTCGGGGTTATCGGGCTGATCTTCATCACGGCGTACTTTCGCCCGTCCGTGGCGGGCGTCTGGCAGATGCCGAGTACCGCGTGGGTGTTCGTGTCGCTTGGGGTTGGCGTGGCGATCGGCACGCTGATCTTCGCGATGATCCGGATCCCGACATCGAATGCCGAGTTCCTTGCCGTGCTGCTCGGCGGAATCGCCTGCGCCGCCGGGTTCGCTGGCTTCCTCGACCTCTCGCCGATCGTCGTCTGTTTCATCGCGGGTGTGCTGGTCACTAATTTTCCGAACGACCAACGCGAGAACATCTTCCGGATCCTGCGACACCTCGAACGTCCGGTGCACCTGATGTTCCTGATCATCGCGGGAGCCGTATGGACGGTAAGCGACTGGCGTGGTTGGGTACTCGTCCCCGTGTTCGTCGCAGCACGCGTCCTCGGGAAGTGGCTCGGCGTGCTGGCTTCGAAGAGCGTGATCGGTTCGCCCATGCCGGCAGGATTTCTCGAGCAGCGCATGCTTGTCCCGCCGCTCTCTGCCCTCTCGATCGCGCTCGTGATCAGCGTTGCAGGGCGGCATCCAGGGGACAGCATCACGTGGGTCGTCACGGCCGTCATCGGTGGTGCAATCGTGACCGAGTTGCTGATCCCCGGAACGCCCGTCGCGTCGCGCGCCTCCGAGCGAGTCGACGAGCTCGATGCCGATGGCGACGACGACTCGGCCGATCACCGGGTCGACGGCGGGACGAGACGAGGCCACGAATGATCGCGGTCCTGTTGCTCGTGGCGCTCGGCGGTCTCATGCACGCGGCCGGCACCTTTTCCAGCAGCGCTGCGACGAGCGGCACGCTGCTCGCGTTCGGGTACCTGCTGCTCGTTGCTTATTTTGCCGGACGCCTGCTCGCGCGTGTCGGCCTCCCGCGCCTGACCGGCTACTTGCTCGCCGGCGTGATCTCCGGGCCATTCGTGCTCGAGCTCGTCACGACGAGCATGACCGGCAAGCTACGAATCGTGAACGACGTCGCAACGTGCATCCTCGGCCTGGTCGCCGGGGCGGAGCTCAGCTTCGACCGCGTGCGTCCGATCATGCGCACGATCCGGGCCGCCATGGTCTTCGCCGTGATCGGCTCGATGTTGGTCCTCGTCGGATTGCTGTTCGCGATGCGTCCACTGTTGCCGATCTTCGACGGCGTGCCGCTCCTGGAGAGCTTCGCGATATGTGCTGTCGTGGCCGTCGCACTGACACCGCAATCGCCGGCGATCGTTCTGGCGATGCTCTCCGAGACCCGCTCGGACGGGACCCTGAGTCAGCTCGTCCTGGCGATGGTTGTCGTCGCCGATCTCGTCGTGGTGATCATCTACTCGATTGTCGCGGCGATCGGCAGTGCGCTCCTCGGCTCCGGCGTCGATGTGGGAGCGACGGCCCTCGGGGTTGGCTGGGAGCTACTCGGCTCGATCGCGTTTGGCATCGCGATCGGCATGTTGATCGGGCTGTTCCTGCGAATGGTCAAGACGGGTGCGCCGCTCTTCGCTCTCATGGTCTGCGTTGTCGTCGCCGAGATCGGCGGACGGATCCACCTCGATCCGATGATCGTCATGCTCGCAGCCGGGATCTGGCTCGAGAACGTTTCGCGCGCCGACGCGAGCGAGCTCGTACACGACTTCGAGGCCGCGCAGTTGCCGGTCTTCCTCGTGTGGTTCGCGCTCGCCGGGATGCGCCTCGACATCTATCAGTTGTGGGTCCTGATCATTCCGGTCACCTTGATCGTGGTTGCGCGCGCGACGTCTCTGTATCTCGGCATGCGCGTCGCGAGCGCTCTCACGCAGGCGCCCCCCACGGTCGCGAAGTACGCCTGGATCGGCCTCGTACCGCAGGCGGGCCTGTCCCTCGCGCTGATCGTCGTCATCCAGAGCACGTTCCCGACGTTCGGCACATTTGCGGCCGTCCTCCTCCTGAGCGTGCTCGGCGTGAACCAGGTGATCTCGCCGGTGCTCTTGCGCATTGCTCTCGTTCGGAGCGGCGAGGCCGGCAGGAAGCGCGCGCAGGACTTCGCCGAGCATTCCCGAGCCGACTCGTCGGTCGACACCGCGAGCCCGCCCCGTGACCAAGCTTAGATCTTTCCGGCAAAACCATCGTCAGGTCGACCGAGAAACGTCTCGATCGCGGACGTCGGATCTTCTCGCGCACGACGAATGCTTGCTGGTAGATGCTCGGCGCGAATCGTCGAAGCGGCGTCTACGCCTCGTCCTTGATCTTGCAGCTGGCATCGATGCCAAGCCGGAACCCCGGGAGTGCCCACGAGCGGGTGTGCTACGGTCGATGCGATGAGCTCGTCGGAATCGATGACTTCGTCGGACTCTGTCCGTGTCGAGATCCAGCGCACGGAGCGCTACATCCTGCACGACGCGATCGCCCACGGCGGAATGGCGTCCGTGCACATCGGGATCGTTGAAGGGTCGTTCGGGTTCGCACGCATCGTCGCGATCAAGCGGCTCCACAAGGAGTTCGCTGCGAGTACCCGGTTCGTGACAATGCTGATCGAGGAGGCTCATACGGTCTCGCGGATCCGGCACCTCAACGTGGTCCCGACGCTCGACGTCATCGCAAGGGGCGACGAAGTCTTCGTGATCATGGAGTACGTCAAAGGCGCATCGCTCAACTACCTTGTGAAGCAGAAGCGAAGCGAGGGACGTTTTGTCGACGCACGCTTTGCAGTGCCGATCATCGCCGGCGCGCTCCGCGGTTTGCACGCGGCCCACGAGGTCGTCGACGCCGACGGACGGCTGCTCAACGTCGTCCATTGCGATGTGTCCCCGCAGAACATTCTGGTGGGAGTCGGCGGTCTGTCTCGGGTGATCGACTTCGGAGTCGCATCAGCGCGCGGGAACATCGAGAGCACTGGCGCCGACGAGTTCAAAGGAAAGCTGGCCTATGCGGCACCGGAGCAACTCACCGGCAAGCCCGTCTCGGCGCGGACTGATGTGTTCGCGACGGGGATCCTGCTGTGGGAGTTGCTGACGAACGAGCAACTGTTCACCGGCGAGACCGACGCCGAGGTTTACACCGCAGCGCTAAAGCGCGAGATTCCCAGTCCGCTCGACGTATTGGCCGCCCTACAGCCCGACGGCTGGGAGGCGCGCTGCGTCGAGATCGCACCGCTTGTCCCGATCGCCATGCGGGCCCTCCAACGTGTCGACACACTTCGCTTCGAGACCGCGGAGGCGATGGCGCTCGAGCTCGACCGCACCCGCATCGGCTCACCGCTCGCCGGCGTGGGTGCATGGGTCCGAGCGGTCGCGCACGAAAAGCTCGTGAGCGAGCAGCGCCTGGTCGCCGCCGCGGAGGCTGGAGTCGAGGGCCGGCGCAGCTTGTGGTCCACCGACGGGATTCCGACGCGCGTGCTGTAGCCTGAGCTGCGACAGCTCTCGCGGAGTAGCCAGCACGTTTGCCGCCCATACTTCGGAGCGACCTTGAATGAGCCGGTGTGCCACTTGTTCGGATCGCTGAAGTGATAGCGGGCACGACGAGCTGGAAGCCGACGTTCAAGGTGACCCGGCCGCCGAACTAGAGCATCTGGATCGCGAGCGTCGCCAGGCCGAGGAACACGAAGAACCCGACGATATCCGTGACGGTGGTCAGGAAGATCGAGGCCGACTGCGCAGGATCTTGCCCGAACCGCTTGAGCAGGATCGGGATCGACGCGCCGGCGAAGTTCGCGGTCGCCATCGCCAGCACCATGCTGATCGCCATCACGACCGCGAGCCCGACCGACCGACTCCACACCAGCACACCGAGGCCGGCGACGATCGCGATCGCGAAGCCGTTGATCGCGCCGACCATCGCCTCCTTGAACACGAGCCGCCGCCATTGCGAGCCACGAACCTCGCGCAAGGCGAGCCCGCGCATGGTCACCGCGAGCGCCTGCGCGCCGCTGTTGCCCGACTGGCCGGCGACCACCGGCAGCATCACCGCCAGCGCGCTCACCGTCGCGATCGTGCTCTCGAACAGGCCCACGACGGCGGCGGCGAGGAAAGCAGTGAGGAGGTTGATGTTCAACCACGGCAGGCGCTTCTTGACCGCGAACCCGATCGGCGACAGCGCTCGCTCGTCGACGCTCGCGCCGACCATTCGTTGCAGATCGATCAGCGCCTCCTCCTCGGCCGCGCCGACGAGGGCCGCGTGCCGGAGCACACCGATCAGCGTGCCCTCCGTATCGACCACCGCGATGCTCGGTAGGCCGGTGCGCGCCAGATACTCGACCAGCTCCTCGCGCGTGACCGTCGAGGTGATCATGCCCGGCGCAGGATCGACGATCGACGCGATGCGATCCTCGCGACTGGCGAGCGCGAGCCGGTGGAGCGGCACGACGCCGACGAGCCGGTGCTCGTCGTCGATCGCGTAGATCTCGCGGACCTCACCGGGTGCGTCGCGCAGCCGCTCGAGCGCGGCGGTCGCGGTCTCGGTCTCGCGGACGGTGAAGACCCGCGGGTCCATCAGCGCGCCCGCGGTGTTTGGCGGATACGCCAGCAGGTCGCGCAGCTCGCGCGCGACCCCCTCGCTCAGCAGGCGGAGCACGCGCTCGCGCTCCTCGGGCGAAAGCCACGCGAGGATCGCCGCCGCGCGCGGCGCTGGCACGGTTGACAGC